>NZ_JBEOOE010000003.1:0-241234 GCF_040308885.1 Pseudoalteromonas sp. 120-MNA-CIBAN-0494 | reverse complement strand
GTTGGATGAGGAGCATGCTTCGTTCAACAAGGTATTTATACGATACAAGCAACGTAACGTATAAATACTAAGACGTTAACTGTACAAGGATAGTTTTGTGAATTCTGATAGTAAAAATGAACGTACTTTATTACCTTTTGTTGTTTTAATTGGGGTTGTTGCTGCGCCTCTTATTTTTATTGCTGGTTTGATTTTCGGTACCGAGTTAAATACTGCAATAGTTTTAACTTCAGATTCATTGTCTTCTTGGGTAGGTGCAATTGCAACAGTGTCTATTGCAGTCCTAACCTTTATTCTAGCGAAAGAAACTTGGCACTTAAGAATTTCACAGATCGCTCAGCTTACCGAAATAAGAAAAGAATCAATGAGGCCAAATGTTGTTGTGAGTCTTCAACCATCAATGGTTAGCATTACTTTTTGGGATGTTATCATTCAAAACTTGGGAAAAGGAATTGCCCAAAATGTAAAATTTAGCTTTAAGAACACAGATGGAAGTAACGCAACAGAACAAAATAATCACCTAGTAAAAGTCTTCAACAAACTTTCCTTATTCGAGAACGGGTGTTCTTCTTTGGGCTTAGGACAAACTATTAAAAGTTTTCTACTTGGTTTTGTTGATCTCGAAAGGGACGTTGGCAAAGATAACGTATTCAACCAGAAAATTAGATTAGAGATCTATTTTGAAGATGCTGAAGGAACACCTTATAAAAACTCTTTAGATATAGATTTTTCCGATATTAAAGGTATATCTACACTTGGTGGAGCTACAGATCCAATGTATTCAGTGTTTAAAGAAATTGAAAAGTTAAGAAAGGTATTTGAACCAGTTTTCAAATCAGGAAATAAACGACTTGAAATCGATTCTTATAACACCGGTGACAGAGTCATTGAACGCGAACAGCAACTAGAAAGAAACAAAGAGTTATTGGCTCAAATAGAAAAACGTAATAGTACAGTTAACAAGCCAATTAAGCAGGACTAAAAACAGTTTGCTGTTTTCGTTCCTCAACATTTTAGCAAACAATTTTAAGCCTCTTATTGGGGCGTTAGAGGAATCATTCATGAAATGGAGTTTCTTAATCCTATTTGTTTTATCATTTCCATCAAGTGCAATAATAATGAGACATGATGTAGATGAGTCTAAATATTTAGAATTTGCCAAGGATAATAAATCGATAGTTACCTTTTACGGAAATTATAAAGATAAAGAAATTGTCGAAGGAACAGGGACTCTAATTGCCGAAGATTGGGTAATTACCGCTGCTCATGTTGCCAATTATTTGTTAATTGATGGAAAAGTCAGATTCAAAGATTCTTACTACAAAATAAAGAAAGTTGTTAAACATCCAGACTGGAAAGATAAGCAATTTCCAAATGATATCGCTCTTGTCCAGTTACAATCGACTATCCCTAATAGTGAAACTGTCGCTTTATATGACAAAGAGGATGAACTTCATAAAACTTTGACGTTTATCGGTCGCGGGGACTTTGGTACTGGTGAAGTAGGAGTTGTCGGTGCTGATGATCGTTTAAGGGCTGCACAAAATGTTGTCACGGAAACTTCTGGGCAGTGGGTTCGGTTTAAGTTTGATAGTGAAAAAGGCTCTTTGGCATTAGAGGGGATTAGTGGTCCGGGGGATTCTGGTGGACCAGCACTACTTAAAATGAATAATCGACTCTATATTGTGGGCGTTAGTTCATGGCAAAATTCAGAGCCAACAGAATGGCAAGAAGCTAAATATGGGGTAATTGAAAACTACTCTCGCATTTCATACTTCAAAAAATGGATAGAAAAATCTATGGAGTAGTATTCCTCTAACAAGCTGTTAAACAAGGACAAAAAACAGTTGGCTTTTGCTCTTTCGTCGCTAATTTTAGCCAACAATTTTATTGCCTGTTAACAGGGCGTTAGCTGTTGAATCAGATTGTAGCTTGTATTATAATTTAAGTACGTCCAATTATTGGGCGTCGGAGCTTAGCTCCTGGCGATAATTATAAAAATCGCGACTACTCTTCTTCCTCAACGCCAGATTAGAAGGACTCGCATCTTATGAACCTGTTTGTACAGGTAAGAAGGTGTGTATGTCTAATAAAAGTCAATCTAAAAAATTCACAGATATTCTTTCAATTCTTATTTTTGTTGGATTAAGTCTGTTTGGTGTTTGTGCCATATACTTTTCAAATGTTCAAGACGAAATTAGTTTGAAAGTTTGGTCCCACTTCAAGGATTTATCTTTACTTGTCGCAGGGTATTATTTCGGGCAAAGTAGAAAAACAGCTAACAAGCCAATTAATCAGGACAAATAACAGTTGGTTTTTGCTCCTGCGTCGCTTATTTTAACCAACTGTTATTTTTGCCCATTATTGGGGCGTTAGGCCCAAGGAAATCGAGATGAGTGAAGATATAGAGAACAAGAATAAAGTGTTAAGAGGCTTTAATTGGGCATTCGTTCTCTTAATGTTTTCAGGCATAGTTCTTACCGTCATTATGGCAAAATCAACTAATGTTTATTTACTAATCAGTCTAGTTTTCCTATTAGCAATCTTAGCCAGTTATATTTTTACGGCAATAGCAATAAATCCAGAGCTTTCAATACTCTTGGGCTACCCCATCAATATTGGCAACAAAACAATTAATGTTCTAATTGGTGCAAACTCTCTATTTGTGCTTATGGGCTTAGGTATAATAATTTCGTGTATTACTACACAACAATATCCTGCAAGTATCTCAGGCTTTTTATATTTAATTTTGTCTGGTTTTAATATCAAGGCTTTGCTTAAATGCAAGGCCTAACAAGTTTAGGCATTGGACTGTCAAAAGCGTCACTTAAATTGCTTGCGCAATTACGTGCCACTTTTGCCAGCCCATGCTAAAGGCATTATATGCCTAAAATAGTCATTAGTATAATATCTAACATGGTGCACCTTTTGCATTAATATCAAATATCTATTAATACATGAGGAATTAATATGAATATTTTAAATATAGGGCAAAACTATTCCATTACGACAGCAGCTAGCGGCAATAAAATGCCGACTGAATCTATTGCTGTAGAAAAAAACATAAACCAAAATAATTCACAACCTACAAAGATTGATATGAGAAACATATCAATTGATGAAATTAATACATTAATTAAATCAGGGGAAAGTGCTTTACTTGATGTAGTTCCATTTATACCATTAAATGTACTTGAACAATATAATAATGATCCCGAAAAAATAGGTAAAATCAAAGTAGACTTAATTGGGCAAGTTGAGAAATCTATAGATTTTAAAAAAAGCATTGGTGAGAATACTGACTTTTTATCAGGTGTTTTAAGTAAATTTAAAGATCTTGACGGTAAACAGTTAAATGGGAAGGTTGATATCTTAGCATAATACGGCATATAATCGGGTAGCCGGAGGTCTCTAACCTCCAGCCCCCACACCACCCATCATGCGGGTCCGCAATGGGCGGTTCATCTCCCGTAATGAATATTGATCCAAATATCTTTCAATGACACTAAACCTTGTGATGCTAAATAGTCATTACCTAGCGCAATGTTAATTCCTTTTGTTTTTGAGCTTCTACAAGGGCCTTTACTGGTGATACCACAGGCTATGGCGAGTCGCTCGCTAACACCCAATTTCATTAAACTGCGTACTTTGGTGCGAGGTTTACGCCATTGCCGCCAGTAGCACATTCTTATCCTACGACGGATCCAATGATCTAAATCCACTGTTAGTTGATAAGCGTTGGCTATTAGGTAGTAGTGTCCCCAGCCGCGTAAATACTGCGTGAGTTTAT
This sequence comes from Pseudoalteromonas sp. 120-MNA-CIBAN-0494, assembly GCF_040308885.1. Taxonomy (NCBI): domain Bacteria; kingdom Pseudomonadati; phylum Pseudomonadota; class Gammaproteobacteria; order Alteromonadales; family Pseudoalteromonadaceae; genus Pseudoalteromonas; species Pseudoalteromonas sp. 120-MNA-CIBAN-0494. Next base: position 237,444 of record NZ_JBEOOE010000003.1, on the reverse strand, counting down.
GAATTTGTAGGGTCATTGAGATCCCCCAGTTGCGGTTAGTGAGTTCTCTTACATTTGCTTTAAATTTCTTTAGCGCCTGTTCGTGGATCTGCACTTGAGCGTAACGGAAGGTAAACCCGAGAAATTTCGAGCCTGATACGGGACCGACTCGACTTTTCGATTCATTCACTTTGAGTTTTAATCGCTGAGTGATAAACGCAGTAATTTCCCGTTGGATTATGAGTCCTTCGCTTTTCGTTTTTACTAAAATGATTATGTCATCAGCGTAACGTGCAAACTTAAGGTGTTTGTAGGTTAGCTTCTTATCTAATTCATCGAGTAAAATATTGGAAAGTAAAGGGGATAATGGTCCACCTTGAGGGACTCCTTTGGTTGACTCAAACCACAGACCCGTTTCGCGCTCTGCGATCCCCGCTCGGAGGTATTTACCAAGTAGGCGCATGAGTGCTTTGTCTTTGACTTTACGACCAACACGATTCATCAGCATGTCATGGTTTACTTCATCAAAGAACTTAGACAAGTCAATATCAACTGCTGTTTTATAACCTTGTTTAACACAAGATTGAACATGATTTACTGCTTGGCTGGCTCTTTTATGAGGGCGATAACCATAACTATGTGGTGAAAATAGAGGCTCAAAGTAAGGGCTAATCACTTGAGCAATAGCTTGTTGGATCACTCTGTCGATAACAGAAGGGATCCCAAGCATTCGCTCACCGCCATCGGGTTTGGGTATCATCACGCGTTTGACTGGCAAGGGTTGATAAGTGCCGCTAAGTAATTGTTGTTTAATACCCAGCCAATGTAACTTAGCGAAGTGATTAAATTCCTCAATACTCATATTATCAATACCCGCAGCCCCTTTATTGCGCTTAACATGTTGCCATGCTGCACCAATATTGTGGTTGCTCAGTACCCTTGCCATCAGGTCACGATCTGTTTGGTTGTATTCATTCGAGGTATTATTCACAGTCGAACGCTGTTCATCACTATCACAACACGGTGATCTATGTGAATTCAAGTTCATTTGTAGTATCTCCTCTGGTTAAGATGTTCAGGCCTTCACCGTGTCCCCTCCATTACGATGGGCGTTTGGCTACTATGCCGTCTGCTGACTTCTGATAAATCACTCTAGCGATTACTCGATAAAGCGCGTCGAAACTAACGCTTGTTTACTGCTATTTCGCTCGCTGTAGGTCGCAGCAACCAAAGCGCCAAGGGTTGAACAACCAGTCCCTAACTGGTAATCTCCAAGCGTTAGCGCGGATGCGTGTTTATCAGATCTCCCCGAATAAGGTGCATCGACTTTCTCTGCACAACTGCATCATTTACGGTGGCCGTTAGATCACATGACTTCGCTATCTTGTGCTAGCTCGTCTCCAGCCTACGCCTCATATGATGTTTTTGTTCATCAGCTCACAGATTTGCTAGCGGCTTCCTCTAGACTATCTCTCGCGATTTAGCCCTTGCCATTCGCTAGTAGTTATCGTTTAATAACAGTGTGTTATTTAAACGGTGATCTTCCTACAGAGGACTTTCACCTCATAAGTCAATGCCCATGTCGGGCGTACACAAGGCGCTGCTGCGGAAAATTTACTCGCTGGCGCTCCCAAATTTCCGCAGAGCGCGGCGTTAGTTTCACGAGGGAGCATCATGCGCAGAATTAAAATTGTTGTCTTCGCCTGTTTTTTGTTAGTTGTACTCGCTGGTGTTTTTTCTCAGAGACATGCTTTGGCATGTGAAGCTGTGGGACTTACAGATTATGAGCAAGTCGCTCCAAATATTTTTGCATTACCCAGCGTGGAAAATATAGAGGAAGTTCTAAGAAGCATCCTAGATGGTAGACAAAGAGTAGATTCAACATTCGGTGAAATGATCGCTATTCCCAAAATAGTAATTGTTGCTAATAAAGTTGAAGCAAACAACTTTGGAGCTAATTCAACTGCAACAGCTTACTATACCCCAATGGGTACTTGCATAATCCTTGGCCCTAAAGGGCAAAATGTAGATGTTACCGCGCATGAGTTGACGCATGCAGAAGTTGGACAAAGAGTTGGATGGCTAACTCATTGGTTAGAAATTCCAGTTTGGTTTAATGAAGGGGTGGCCTTAATCGTGGATCACAGAAAACCATTCTTAATTGAAAATATTGATATCAGCCAAGAAGCAATAGGCTCCGTCAAACAGTTGAAATCCGGCAGAGGATTTTTTGGTGGTACAAACACACATGAAAATTATGTTGCATCAAGAATGGCAGTTAATAATCTCGAGCCGCTACAGCTTTATCAAAAACTAGAACGTGTTCGAAATGGAGAGAGTTTTGAAAGTGTATTTGAAATGTGAAACTAACAAGGTGCTGCTACGGAAATATTACTCGCTGGCGCTCCTAAATTTCCGCAGAGCACGGCGTTATGTGTCATAAGGTACTTCCAAATCCGAATACCAATTTATAAAATTTAGGAAAATATCAACTTGAAAAAAATAATAAAACATCTTTTCATCGGTGGTGCAATCTTTGTAATTGGTGCTCTATTGCATGATTTTGCAAACATGAGAGATATAGGCAGTTTTCTCGCATATCTTGGAATTGGTTATGCAGTAGTTAGTTTTATATACATTGCTATAAAAGATAGACCTTTTACATTTATAGGAACAGCAGTTGAGAAAATAGAAAAAAATAAAGCTCATGATGAACTTCTAAAATATAAAAAACTATTTGATGAAGGAATTCTAACAAAAGAAGAATTTATGATTAAGGCTGAAGAACTAAAGAAAAAAATATTATAAATCACATAACAAGTTACATCATCGGAAAACCAACTCGCTCGCGCTCGTCGTTTTCCGCTGTGTAAGGCGTTATACACCATTCATTAGGGAGAAGTAATGCTAAGCAACATAATATCATTGATAATACGTGGCGGAATAACACTTGGTATTGGTTATTTAATAGGTGCCGGCTCTGACGCAGTTTTAGCTGTTGGTAATGCTGAAAGCTTGGTAATTGCAAGTATAGTATGGATAATTGGCGGCATCTATTCACTTTCAAATTTCAACAATCCATATAACCTTACTAAGGTAAAAAGTACTGACAATAAGATTTCTAGAATTATTGATGGTAAAAACAAACAAAAAATCGAAGAAGAAATGCTAAGAGTAAAGAAACTTCTAGATAATGACATTCTAACCAAAGATGAGTACGATCATAAAATAAAAGTACTAAAATCAAAGTACCTTTAATGTTTAAAAATGTATAACAAATTGCTTAAACGGAAAAATTACCGTTGGTTGGCGCTTCGCGCATCATAACCAACAGCAATTTTCCCATTAGCAAAGCGTTATATTTCCTTTGCAACGGAGTGTTTATTTCCATGTTGAAAAAGTTACTGTTTAGCTTTCTGTTTTTTGTTAACTATGTTAATGCACAAGAACACGATTTTTCAGCCATGTTATCTTGCCATGCATCATCGGATAAACCGGGACTTGCAGTAAGCATCGAGCAATCTGGAAAGCATGTTTTCAAAGGCGCGCTTGGTGTTGCAGACGTAAGCACTCGCGAACCATTAAAAGTTGAGAACACTTTTCAGATCGGCTCAATTTCAAAGCAGTTTACTGCCGCTGCGATACTTCAACTCGCTGAAAAGAAAAAGTTATCCTTAAAAAGCACTCTGGGTGATTTTATTACAGATATTCCAGTCGAATACGCAAGCCTGACAATTGAACGTGTTCTAAGCCATACTTCCGGGCTGCCAAATTACAACTCGGATACAGGGGTCAGGCAGCGATGGGACAAGTACGCCCCCATTGATGAAGTAATCAGTGTGGTGAGTAAAATGCCCGTACTGACAAAGCCTAATGTTGATTATGCGTATTCAAATACCGGATATATTTTGTTGGGAAAGGTGATTGAGGTCACTTCTGGGCTGACATATGGCGAGTATTTGCAACGGAATATTTTTTCTCCTTTAGGTATGAAAAATTCGTTTGTTGTGACTAAAGGGGTAAGTTCAAAGCAAATTGTTAAAGGCTATACCGCAAATAGAGATGCACCCAATGCGTATTTGGCTCCCGAAACCGTTGACCGCAGTTGGATTTATGCGGCGGGTGCAATTGCATCGACGCTTGACGACATGAGCCTGTGGCATCGTGGTTTAAGTTCTGGAAAGGTTATTTCGGCTGAAAATTATCAGCTGATGATAACTAGAGCAAAATTAAACAACGGTGAATCAGTCAATTATGGGTTTGGTATGGATATATACCCTATAAGTAGTCAAACGTCGTACAGCCATCAAGGGCAAGTGCCAGGTTTTATGGCATGGTCAGTCTATTTTCCCTCGCATGATTTACTTGGCACAGTATTCGGCAACAACGACGCTGTTCACCCAGGCCCAGCTTTGTTAAATATGATTGCAAGACAACTTAACCTTTCACCAGCGCCAATTGCTCATAAAAACATTACAGAGCAAGCTAAGGCTCTGATTGGCACATACAAAGGTGCTGACGATACGGTTATGACTGTTACATTCGATGATGGGCAACTCAGTGCGAAAACCGACAGTGGTGTCATTCGAAAATTAGTGCTTCGGGAAAATAACTCATTTTCGTATGAATGCACTGAAGATTATTATCAACTTCGAGAGCAGGATGATAAGCGTTTACTTGTTCCTGTCAGTATTTACATGGGTGAACGAGCGCCTTTAGTTCGAACGGAAATATAACAATCGCCATCAAAACGCGCCCTCTGGGCGCTCCGACTCGCAACAAGTTGCTCGCGTTTGTGGCGGGCGTTATAACCAAGGAGGATAGTAATGGCAGCCAATGAGTTAGAGAAATTAGATAAGGTGCTCGCCATGGGCAAGTGGCAGTATGTTGTGAAGCACGGGGTTCTGGGTTGGGGCGTATTAACCGCTATTCTCTATACGGGTCTAATGTATCTCACGAGCAGTTCACCACTTCTTCAAACCCTATTGATATCCTTGGTGTTGTTTGGCCTAGGTGGCATTTTTTGGGGGCTGTTTATGTGGTATTTCATCAACCGGCGCAGAAATAAGATCGCGCGCCAGTAAGTTATAACAATGCCAGTCTGTCCGACACCAAAATCTACGCTGACGCGTAAATTTCGGTGCGGCAGCTGGCAGGCGTTATGCATTACATCAAATTCAGCGTTAAAAGGATGAATAATGAGCGTTCAAAAAGTAGTTGTTATTACTGGCGGTAGCCGAGGGATTGGTGCGGCGACAGCAAAGCTTTTTGCTCAAAACGGTTTTTCCGTATGCATAAATTACAAATCTAATGCTGAGGCTGCTAATACTCTCGTTGAAGAAATCAAAGCGTTAGGTGGTCATTGTATTGCGGTTCAAGCTGACGTTTCCAAAGAAGGTGATGTTGTTAAACTGTTTGAAACCGTTGACCAAGAGCTTGGTGTTGTTTCTGTTCTTGTCAACAATGCTGGTATCTTAAAGAAACAGATGCGCTTAGACGAAATGAGTGCAGAGAGGATTAACTCAATTCTCATAAACAATGTGACAGGTTATTTCTTGTGTTGTCGTGAAGCAGTGAAACGAATGTCAACTCGTCATGATGGTCTCGGTGGTGTCATAGTTAATGTTTCTTCGGGAGCCGCTCGAACAGGTTCACCGAATGAATACATCGATTATGCAGCGTCAAAAGGTGCAATTGACACCTTAACAAAAGGTCTGTCGTTGGAAGTTGCCGCGGAAGGTATCAGAGTTAACTGTGTTCGCCCAGGATTGATTTATACCGATATGCACGCTGACGGTGGAGAGCCTGACCGTATAGAACGACTCAAAAATAAAATTCCAATGCAACGGGGTGGTTTTCCTACTGAAGTCGCTGAGGCCATTTATTGGTTGGCGTCTGAAAAATCATCATTTTCCACAGGTAACTTTCTGGATTTAGCCGGTGGTTTGTAATGCATAACAAACGCTTCAAGAGGGACAGCCAACGCGCGGCATTTTTACTATGCGTTGGTTTTTGTGGTTATGGTGTTATGCGGAAGCTTGGTAGTAGCGTTGTCTGCCCCTTAAGCGGGCGTTAGCTCATTCGGGGAGCGATTATCGCACTCGACGGAATCCAGAAAGGAAACGTATGAAAATAAGAAAAATAGTAATGTTTGTCTCATTTGCAATTGTCGCGGTCCTAGCTACTTGGCTCGTTATTCCGAAACAAAAGGCCATATCTGAGCATCATAATGATATTGATGAATTTATATTAGATGTTATGGAAGAGGCTGCAATACCGGGTATGGGGATTGCTGTTATCCGAAACGGGAATACAGAGTTAATTCGTGCCTACGGATTCGCGGATATCGAGAAAAAGAAGCCTGCCACTATTGACACACCCTTTAATATTGCATCAATTAGCAAACCGATTATGGGGATAGCTATATTGCAGCTCGCCGAGCGTGGGCACCTTAATTTGGATGATGACATCAACACTTACCTGCCATTCAAAATTGATCATCCGAGCGCATCTTCAGCGCACATATCGATAAGGCAATTAGCTACTCATACGTCCGGTATCGCTGATTTCTATGATCCGAAAACATACTCCCACAACGCTGATTCAAATATCTCTTTAAAAGAGCATGTTGAAAAATTGCTGGTTGCTTCTGGAAGTGATTACTATTTGCCGAACCCACCGGGTACTACGCGAGAGTACAGTAACCTTGGCGCTGCGGTCGCTGGTCTGATTGTTGAGTCAACATCTGGACAAAGTCTGTCAGAATACAGTCGAGAGAATATATTTCTTCCATTAGGAATGGCCGATACTGGATGGTTATTGGCTGACTTTGAGGGCTTGGGAGGTCTCGCGGTTCCATACGAAGTAGAGCAGTGCATTCCATACATTTCAATATGTGCCAATTGGAAGTCGCCCATAAAAAACGGCATCATTTCAGAGCTTTTTAATCCACCGATTGATTATAAGACCTTTCAAAGACACCCTCACTACGGTAACCCGCAGTATCCTGATGGTGGCATCCGGACAAGCATCAACGACTTAAATACGCTCATCCTTGCTTTATTGGATAGCGACGACGGAGATACGGTATTCTCCGATAGTCTTAAAGGTGAAATGCTAGCTAAACAGCTCACCGACGACATTGATGAACGACAGAGGTTCTTTTGGAGGGACAATCTGCAAGGAAGAATTGGTCATAAGGGAGCGGAGATTGGTGTCTTCTCTTCTTTATACTTCGACCCAGTTAAGAAAGATGCCGTGATTATTGTGATGAATCGGGGCGTTGACATGGCTTCTGATCGGGCGATGGACAAATTGAGTCGTCGACTGTGGTCCATGTGATAGCTAATCGGGTAGCCGGAGGTCTCTAACCTCCAGCCCCCACACCACCCATCATGCGGGTCCGCAATGGGCGGTTCATCTCCCGTAATGAATATTGATCCAAATATCTTTCAATGACACTAAACCTTGTGATGCTAAATATTCATTACCTAGCGCAATGTTAATTCCTTTTGTTTTTGAGCTTCTACAAGGGCCTTTACTGGTGATACCACAGGCTATGGCGAGTCGCTCGCTAACACCCAATTTCATTAAACTGCGTACTTTGGTGCGAGGTTTACGCCATTGCCGCCAGTAGCACATTCTTATCCTACGACGGATCCAATGATCTAAATCCACTGTTAGTTGATAAGCGTTGGCTATTAGGTAGTAGTGTCCCCAGCCGCGTAAATACTGCGTGAGTTTATGAATTTGTAGGGTCATTGAGATCCCCCAGTTGCGGTTAGTGAGTTCCCTGACATTTGCTTTGAATTTCTTTAGCGCCTGTTCGTGGATCTGCACTTGACCGTAACGGAATGTGAACCCGAGAAATTTCGAGCCTGATACGGGACCGACTCGACTTTTCGATTCATTCACTTTGAGTTTTAATCGCTGAGTGATAAACGCAGTAATTTCCCGTTGGATTATGAGTCCTTCGCTTTTCGTTTTTACTAAAATGATTATGTCATCAGCGTAACGTGCAAACTTAAGGTGTTTGTAGGTTAGCTTCTTATCTAATTCATCGAGTAAAATGTTGGAAAGTAAAGGGGATAATGGCCCACCTTGAGGGACTCCTTTGGTTGACTCAAACCACAGACCTGTTTCGCGCTCTGCGATCCCCGCTCGTAAGTATTTACCGAGTAGGCGCATGAGTGCTTTGTCTTTGATTTTACGGCCAACACGATTCATCAGCATGTCATGGTTTACTTCATCAAAGAACTTAGACAAGTCGATATCAACCGCTGTTTTATAACCTTGTTTAACACAAGACTGAACATGGTTCACTGCTTGACTGGCTCTTTTATGAGGGCGATAACCATAACTATGTGGTGAAAATTGAGGCTCAAAGTAAGGGCTGATCACTTGAGCAATGGCTTGTTGGATCACTCTGTCGATAACAGCAGGGATCCCAAGCATTCGCTCACCGCCATCGGGTTTGGGTATCATCACGCGTTTGACTGGCAAGGGTTGATAACTGCCGTTAAGTAATTGTTGTTTAATACCCAGCCAATGTAACTTAGCGAAGTCATTAAATTCCTCAATACTCATATTATCAATACCCGCAGCCCCTTTATTGCGCTTAACATGTTGCCATGCTGCGCTAATATTGTGGTTGCTTAGTACCTTTGCCATAAGGTCATGATCTGTTTGGTTATATTCATTCGAGGTATTATTCACAGTCGAACGCTGTTCATCACTATCACAACACGGTGATCTATGTGAATTCAAGTTCATTTGTAGTTTCTCCTCTGGTTAAGATGTTCAGGCCTTTACCGTGTCCCCTCCATTACGATGGGCGTTTGGCTACTATGCCGTCTGCTGACTTCTGATAAATCACTCTAACGATTACTCGATAAAGCGCGTCTAAACTAACGCTTGTTTACTGCTATTTCGCTCGCTATAGGTCGCAGCAACCAGAGCGCCAAGGGTTGAACAACCAGTCCCTAACTGGTAATTTATCAGATCTCCCCGAATAAGGTGCATCGACTTTCTCTGCACAACTGCATCATTTACGGTGGCCGTTAGATCACATGACTTCGCTATCTTGTGCTAGCTCGTCTCCAGCCTACGCCTCATATGATGTTTTTGTTCATCAGCTCACAGATTTGCTAGCGGCTTCCTCTAGACTATCTCTCGCGATTTAGCCCTTGCCATTCGCTAGTAGTTATCGTTTAATAACAGTGTGTTATTTAAACGGTGATCTTCCTACAGAGGACTTTCACCTCATAAGTCAATGCCCATGTCGGGCGTACACAAGCAAAGGCAGCGGACGCAAAAAACGCGCCGCTGATTTAGGCGTTAGCATTCTCCTATTAAGAGGATCGTGATGAACACTAAACCTCAAATATTATTTTTGTCTCATGGCGGCGGGCCGATGCCACTTCTAGGTGATGTTGGGCATAAAGAAATGATTGATTGCTTGCAAAAAATCTCATCTATTTTGCGTAAGCCATCAGCCATTTTAGTGGTAAGTGCGCACTGGGAAGAAAAAATCCCAACCATTACTTCGGGCGCCAACCCTTCCCTTATTTACGATTACTATGGATTTCCAGAAAAGTCTTATAGTATTACCTATCCTTGTCAGGGAGAGCCATCACTGGCGGAGCAGACCTATAAGCGGCTGGAGCATTCAGGTATTTCCGCAAAACTTGATGAGCAGCGCGGTTTTGACCACGGTCTATTTATTCCTCTGAAAATCATGTACCCGGAGGCAGATATTCCGTGCATTCAGCTCTCTCTTGTCGATAATCTCAGTCCAGCAGCTCATATCGGGATAGGGCGAGCAATCCAAGACTTGGAGTATGAAAATTTACTTATAATTGGTTCTGGTTTCTCCTTTCATAATATGAAAGCATTTTTTTCATCTGAAACCAGTGAATCAAAAACTTTAAATGAATCTTTTGAAGCGTGGCTGCTAGAGACTTGCACTAACAGTAGTATTACTGAAGAAGAAAGAGAACAAAGATTTATCCAATGGGAAAAAGCCCCCGGTGCTCGTTACTGTCACCCAAGAGAAGAGCATTTATTGCCGTTGCACGTTTGCTATGGAATAGCTAATAGTGTTTGCACTAAGTCGTTTGAGCTAAAGATTCTAAATAAAAAATCGAGCATGTACATCTGGTCATAAAATGCTAACAAACGCGTCAATTAGGACGCTCGCAAGCTCTCGCCTATTACCCGGGCGTTATGTGTTTCAGGAGTGTGGTGATTTCAATGGATAATGATGACGTAAAAATGGTAGAGGCGAAGATAGAATTAGAACGTATTTCTGACCTTCAAAAGTATAAAGAAGAATTTGATAAGCTTGGTTCAAATCATTGGGGACTTAAAGATTTTCTCTCTATTATTGCGCCATTTGGCTTACTCCTGATTGCAAATAGTTTCTTCACAATTGAAACTGAGTTATTTCAAATAATGTGTGTTATTTTCTTTGCTTCGTCTTTTGTACAAGGCATGGTTACGGCTGAAAGTAAAAAGACAAATCGCAGAATGGATTTGCTGCTGAAAATCATCAAACAAGATCAGAGTAAAAACACATAACAAGCAAATCAACGGGAATTTTACAGCTGGCTGTTTCGTTCCTCAACATTGTAAGCTAGCAATAAAAACCCATTATTTGGGCGTTATATTTCACTCAAAGTATGGATGCTATGAATAAGTTTATGAGCACAAATAGGTATTTAAAACTTTCGTTTTTATATTTATTAGTTTCCTTTTTAATTTGGCTAGCCCTAGATGTTATTTATATCTTTGGCGGTCAAAATCCAGATAGTTGGACTTTGAAATTTGATGTAATACTTCCAATTATTGGCTTGGTTGGTTTTTTTATTATCACTTGGAAACATCAAAGTAAAAATGGATTCATGTGGCGCTTATTTAACTCTGTTGCAGCAACAACTATCTATGGTATTTTAATTTCCATTTTGGTAATTCTTGCTGGTATACAAATTCACATTGCTCTTGGTAGTAGACTGTGAAATATAACAATACGCCCTGAGGTGGACAGCAAGTATTAAAACTTACTTTCAAGCGCAAACTTTAAAAGTGGTGAGCATCTTCGTTTTAAGGCCGCTAAATACAATCCTTATCCATTTAAATGCCAGTGATCTAATAATGCTGTTGTGCGGCTTACCCTTGGATTTGTTACTTAAAATGCGCAGTGATGAATTCAATGAGCTATTTACAAAAACCCAGCCTGCACAACTGAGTTTGTATTAAACATGCGGTAGGATAACGCGCTAATGAGCCCGCAATGTGCATTTAATTTAGCTGTGGCTATGTTGTTTTTTTAGCTTGGGCAATAAAGTCATTTAAGTAGTCTATATGCTGCTCGTTGTTACGAATACCGACAAATATTTGTTTGTTAATACCTTGCTCTCCAAACCTTAGGCTTTTGATAGGCATTGTTTTAGAATACTCGTCTACTAGCCAGCCTGGTAAAGCACAAATACCGCGACCCGCAGCGACCATTTGTAGCATGATTTCGGTTGTTTCAATGGTTTTGTGTTTTTTTACTGAACACTTTGCTGGATTAAGAAACTGGCTAAAAATATCAAGCCTTAGCGGCTCTACAGGGTAACTAAACAATACTTCTTCGCTTAGTTGCTCGGGTAATACAAACTCTTGTGTTGCAAGTTTATGGGATTTAGCAACTACGAGTCTGTGTTCGTAGTTAAACACAGGTATGTAGCTTATTTTAGGTTTAAAGAGTGGATCGGGAGTTATTAGTACGTCAATTTCGTAGCTTAGTAATGCACCTAAGGCGCCAAACTGAAACTCCTGCTTTACGTCAATGTCTATGTCTGGCCAGTGCTCTAAATAGGGCTCAATTACTCTAAGCAACCATTGGTAACACGGGTGGCACTCCATGCCAATGCGTAGCGAGCCTAGTTCACCTTTGGCAATTTGATTTAGTAATAATTCAGTATGTACAAACTGCGGTAATACTCTGTTTGCCAGTGTTTGAATATGCTCACCAGCCGCTGTAAGGCGCAAATTTCGACCGTCTTTTTTCCATATTGGCGTACCAACTTGGCCTTCTAGTTTTTTTATACTATGACTTAGTGCCGATTGCGATAAGTACAACGAATTTGCTGCCTTAGTTAGGGTTCCATGTTCTTTTATGGCGGTTAGTATTTCTAAGTGGATCCTTTCCAGCACAAGTTAACTCCTATCTATAATTTAGCTTTAATGATGACTGATATTCATTGGTTGATGAAATTATATCATTTTATCAAGCAAACAAGTTTATTTACTATTAAGGTGGGAATAACTAATTATAACAAAGCGTTATATTAAACTTAGCGAGAGCTGAGTTTGTAGAGCATGCTAACGTGATTGTTTTATTTAAAAACCTAAAAGCAGGGGCTGTAATTACCTCGTAAATTGACTGAAAGGTCTTTGTTGTGATTAAAAATAGAAGTAATAATTAATGAATATCATTGAATTTATAACAAGTAATATATCTACTTTGTTGGCACTGGTAGCCACAGGCGTATTTGCTGGTATTTTAGCAGGCTTACTCGGTGTGGGCGGTGGAATTGTAATTGTGCCTGTGTTGTTTTTTTTGTTTCAGAGCTTTGGGGTATCGCCCGAGTCTGCAATGTTAATTGCAACAGCCACGTCTTTGGCAACCATAGTGCCTACATCTATTAGTTCAATTAGGTCTCACAATAAAAAAGGCAATGTGGACTTTGACCTTTTAAAACGTTGGGCTGCATTTATTCTTATAGGTGTATTGCTGGGTAGCTGGTTAGTTACTCGGGTTGATGGCAAGTTGCTTACGGTATTGTTTGGGGCAATAGCGCTGTTATCTGCACTTAATATGCTGTTTAGAACGGGCAAGTCGGCGTTGTATCAAAAACTACCTGGTAAAGTAGGGCAAAGTGTTATGGGCGCATTTATTGGCTTTTTAAGCTCTATGGTGGGAATTGGTGGCGGCACTATTTCGGTGCCATTACTTACTTTATATAACTATCCTGCTCACAAGGCCGTTGGTACAGCTGCAGCAATTGGGTTAATTATTTCATTGCCTGGTGCGCTAACTATGTTGATATTGGGCAGTACGCCAATTGATGCGCCAGCGGGGACCTTTGGTTTGGTTAACTTATTTGGCTTTGCATGTATTGTACCGCTAACCGTACTGTTTGCGCCTGTAGGCGCGTCGTTAGCTGCAAAACTAGATGCAGGTAAACTGAAAAAGATATTTGCTTGTGTACTATTAATTACTGGTTTACGCATGTTAGGACAAGTGTTTTTATAGGTTTTTAATTTACTTATTGTTTGTTTAAAAAAGAATGCCCGGCATAGGAACTCTATACCGGGCATTCTTTTATAAAACTATATTGAAGTGCTAATACTAGTTATATTATATAGGTTTATTGGGTTAACGTTTGTTAGCCAGTTCTTTGCGGATTATTTCTGCTCCTGCACTTAAGGCATTTAACTTACCGTTTGCTACATTACGCGCTAAAGGAGCCATACCACAGTTAGTACAAGGGTAGAGCTTGTCGGCATCAACATATTTAAGCGCTTCGCGTAGGGTATTAGCAACTTCTTCGGGTGTTTCTATGGTGTCGGTTGCCACATCAATAGCACCTACCATCACTTTTTTGCCGCGAATAAGTTCAAGTAGTTCCATTGGTACATGAGAGTTATGACATTCTAGCGAAATAATATCTATATTCGATTGCTGTAACTTAGGAAACGCTTCTTCGTATTGGCGCCATTCTGATCCTAATGTTTTTTTCCAATCGGTATTGGCTTTAATGCCGTAGCCGTAGCAAATATGCACCGCGGTTTCGCATTTTAGTCCTACAATTGCGCGCTCTAAACAGGCTATGCCCCAGTCATTAACTTCATCAAAAAATACATTAAATGCTGGTTCATCAAATTGGATAATATTTACCCCTGCAGCTTCAAGCTCTTTTGCCTCTTGATTAAGAATTATGGCAAATTCCCACGCAAGTTTTTCGCGACTTTTATAATGATCGTCATAAAGGGTATCTATCATTGTCATTGGGCCTGGCAAAGCCCATTTTATTGGCTGGTTAGTTTGCTGGCGTAAAAATTTAGCATCTTCAACAAAAACCGGCTTTTGTCGACTAACAGGGCCAACAACCGTTGGTACACTTGCATCGTACCTATCGCGAATTTTAACGGTTTTACGCTTTTCAAAATCAACACCGTTGAGGTGCTCAATAAAGGTGGTAACAAAGTGTTGCCTGGTTTGCTCGCCATCACTGACAATATCAATGCCTGCTTGTTGCTGATCGTGTAATGACAAGCGAAGGGCGTCTTGCTTACCTTCAATTAGTTCATCGTCTTGTAATTTCCAAGGCGACCAAAGTGTTTGTGGTTGTGCAAGCCAAACCGGTTTAGGCAAACTGCCCGCAGTTGACGTAGGTAATAGTGTATTGCTAATAAGTGTTTTCATGATAAATAGTGCCGTATATTTAAAGTTATAATTGAACCTAGCTATTGAGCGAAACTGTTAAGCGCCGCTTTTAAACGTAATTGGCAGAGAATTGTTCAAGCACAGTTTGGTATGGCTTAATTAGATGCTCTTCGGTAAATTTTCCCTGCTGGCTGGCCATTTGGCTACGCTCTTCTCGATCATAAACAATTTGCGTTAATGAATGATCTTGGTTGTTCAAATTTGGCTGATAAAACTTTCCTGCAGGTGCATTTGCATTGTAAATTTCAGGTCGATAGATTTTCTGAAATGTTTCCATGGTACAAATAGTGCTTATAAGTTCAAGGTTAGTGTAATCATTAAGTAAGTCACCAAAAAAGAAAAATGCTAAAGGCGCTACACTGTTTGGTGGCATAAAATAACGTACCTGCAAGCCCATTTTTTTGAAATATTGCTCGGTTAAAGATGACTCATTTGGCAGGTATTCAACGCCTAAAATTGGGTGCTGGTTTTGAGTTTGATGATACGTTTTGTTATCAGAAACACTAATACATATTACAGGTAGTTTATTAAAATTTAGTCTGTAAGTACTTGAGTTAACAAAATGCTGAAACAGCTTGCCGTGCAGCTCACCAAAGTTATCTGGGATACTAAATTTAGGTTGATTTTTATTATGATTTTGCAGCAATACGCTAAAGTCATAATCGCGCACATAAGAGGAAAAGTTATTACCTACAATGCCTTCAATGCGTTTATTAGTTTTATGATCAACAATAATTGTTTTTAATATTTCTATTGATGGAAAAGTATTACCACTGCCTTTAATATCTAAATCTACAGAAATAATCTCGAGTTCGACAGAGTAACGATCTCCTTTAGCGTTATCCCAATTCGCTAAAGCATTAAAGCGGTTATCAATCATTTTTAACGCGTTGCGCAAATTAGCTTGGCGGTATTTTCCTCTTGCCAAGTTAGCAAAGTTGGTTGTAAGGCGCGTATCGTTAGATGGCTGATAACTTTCATCAAGAGAAGTGCTCTTAATAGTAAATTTAAAGTCTTTTTTCATGATTTTTGGTATCCATTTATATAATTAAAGCTGAATTTTTTGTTTAACTTCTGAGGTTTTCGGTAATATCTTCAGATTTCCCTGTCAGTAGTCACCACAGTATTTTTTATTTTTACCTAAAGGCTTAATTGCAACCAAGTGCAGCGCGGCTAAAGGTAAAAGCAAGAATGTATTTTATACGTTGTTATTATTATGAATAAAATTGATTTAATTTCATTTATATATGAGGGATTCTCATTGATTGCTTTTCTCGCTAGTTTTGCTGCGTTTATTAGCGTGGCTGTAGGTTTGTGAGGTGTATTTTTGAGGAGGAATAAGTTAAGTGAAAGAATGTTTATTTAATCTAATAAAGCTAAGCAAAAGTATGTAGTAGCTGCTTATAAGTAAATAAACTTCTTTTTGTTTTATGTAAATAATTGAACTGAAATAGGAACTCGGCTATGTTTTATTTAGTAATAACAATAAATTAAAGCGAGTAGGTTTTAACACTCGTTAAGTAAAATCATATCAAGGATTAAATATGAAGATTCAAGCAAATGTAGGAACTATAGATATTTTAGGGCATTTAATACTGTGGTTTATTTTAATACTAATAACGTTTGGTATAGGCGCGTTCTTTTTTCCTTATTCGTTCTCTAAGTTTATTTTGAATCGCTCTGAGTTAATTGACGAACACGGTAATGCAAGAAAAATGGTTTGTAATACAGATATTTTTGGCAGCATTGGCCATGTAATTCTTTGGATTATAATTTCAATACTTACCTTTGGCCTTGGTTATGCCTTTTATTTTTATAAGGTGTGGAACTACTCTTTAAATAATACAACTATTGAGTAATTAGCCTTTATACGGCGCATTCGTTTATTAAACAAACTAAATTAAAAAGCATAACTTTAATAGGGTTATGCTTTTTTGTTTTAAGTAAAAAAGTTGAGGGTAAATACCATAAAACGAATAAAGGAGCTAACCCCATAATAAGTAAGCACCTTATAATGCTTAAAAAGAGAAGTTTTATAAACAAAGTTTAATTTTAAATAATGCTATGTAGATATACAGCACGCTGTATTACAGGCTCAAGCGGAATAAACTCATTAGGTAAGTTACTGTTGATTGTTGCACTCAAACGCAGTGATTTATTATTAACCAAGCGTTATACGCTCAGGAACATATATTTATGCCACACGTAGAAATAAAATATTCAGATAACTTAAAAATAAACACAAAAGAAGTTTTTGATGTTATAGAGCAGATTATAAATAACAAAGACGCCAGTGCTGGGGTATGTAAGTCAAGAGCTTACCCATGCTTAGAATATAAGTACTCGCATATTCTCATTACAATATCGTTATTAACTAAGCCTCACCGAAATAAAGAATTTACATTAGCATTAAGTACTGAGCTAGAGGCATCTATAAAAAAACACCTTAAACAAAGCGTGTATTTTTCGTTAAATATAGAATACAGCCAAGCTTATTACACCACCAATGTTCACCTTGTTGATGGCGATATTTTGGCAGAAACATAAGGCTTATTACTATCTCCTCTTCGAATAAGGGACAGGCATAAAACTTATTTACAAGTAAATATAATAGTAGACAGGCATAAAAAATGGTAATTCCCTCGCTTTGAACTACTGTTTATATATACATGTAAAAACAGAGTGCTAAACATGACCCGTGCCAGAAAATCACTCATAGATTTATCGGCAACACCTTATTACCACCTAATTGCGCGTTGTGTTCGCCGTGCTTTTTTGTGTGGCGATGATAAATACTCAGGCAAAAACTTTGACCACCGTAGGGAGTGGCTTGTTAAGCGGATGAAATTACTGAGCGATGTATTTGCCATTGATATAGCTGCTTACGCTATTATGAGTAATCATTATCATGTTGTGGTTAAAGTAAATAAAAACAAAGCGCTTGATTGGTCTGTTGAAGAGGTTATAAGGCGTTGGTATAAGTTATATAAACAAGGAGACTCTTTGGTTGAACGCTTTTTAAATGGCGAAAAATTAAATGAGGCTAGCTTATATATTTTTAGTGAAATTATAGCAACATGGCGAGCACGACTTTATGATATTAGCTGGTATATGAAAAATCTTAATGAATATATTGCCAGGCAAGCAAATAAAGAAGATAACTGCACAGGAAAATACTGGGAAGGGCGTTATAAATCCCAAGCACTATTAGATGATAAGGCCATTTTAAGTTGTATGGCGTATGTTGATTTGAATCCAATTAGAGCGAAAATAGCTACAGAACTTGAAAACAGTGATTTCACATCAATTCAAGAGCGTATCCATAAATATAAAAACACGCCAAAAAATAGTAAACAACCTGCACAAAAATCAGAGCTTTTTGAGCACAAAAGCCAGCCAATGCAATTACTTAAATTGGGTAGTAATGCAGAACCAGACACGATCCCATTTAGATTAATAGACTATTTAGAGTTAGTAAGTTGGAGTAGTCGTTATTTTACTTGCAATAAACAACGGGAAGTAAGTAAAAATGTACCCAATATATTAGCCAAATTAAATATAGAAGAGGGTGAGTGGCTAAACGCAATTCAGCATTTTCGTAGGCAATATGCAAACTTTGCAGGGAGTAAAGTAAGGTTAATGAATTTAGCTGCGCAGAACCAAGCTAAGTGGTACAAAGGTGTTGGTTAATCTGTAAGTTATTTTATGCAGAGTAAATACGAGCATCCGCGAGGTCGTTCATAGATCTGTGTCAGCTTAAGTTAGCAAATATCCATCATATGAAGTGTAAGCCTCTAACTCTCGTTAAAACCTCCCTAAAATCGAATAAACTTTAACTGTTGTGATTCAATGAAAGCCATACACTGGAGTAAATAATAAATAAACTGTGCATTTGTTTTTTAATAAAAATTAAATGCCTGTCCCATATTAAAATTTTTGAAATTAAATAAACACTCTGCTTTTGTGCGAGTGTTTATTCATTTTTATAGTTTACTTAAGGGTACGAGCTTTAAAAGTTTGTTAGCTTTTCAGCGGCTATTGCTGCGTTATTTATTACTCCAAGTTCTTGAAACTTAATACGTCCTTGCTCGTCTAAACCTGTCATTAAGTTGGAGTGATTAACTTCATTGTTGTCTATGTTTTGAAACTTTATATTTAATACCATGGCTAAACTACGAACGTCTTGTGGTGTGCCGGTTAATAAACTCCAGTTTTGTAAATTTAACTTTCGGCTTTGTGCAAATTCTTTTAGTACTGCAGGTGTATCTGTGTCTGGAGTTAACGATACTAAAATAAAACCTACGTCTTGTTTTTCAGCCTCACTCAGCTTATTTTCAATGGCTTGCATGGTAGAAACAATAGTAGGGCAGGTATGTAAGCAGTGTGTGTAAATAAGGCTTATGACTTGTTTTTTACCGCTAAAGCTACTTAAAGTACGTTTATTAGCGTCTTGATCTAACCATGTACTGTTAAGCTGATAAACAGAGTCTTGTGGTATGTTTTGCGAGTAAGCGTATGAGCTGGCAAGCATGCATATCAGCCCTAATATTTTAAGTGTTATATTATTAGAAATTATAGCTGGGTTATATTTTATCATTTGTTTATTCCTTTGATTTCGCACAGCGAAACCCTAAATTGGGTAAAGTATATTTGGCCTGCAAACTAGATCGAAAGCCAAAGCGCATAAATGCGGCATAATCACTGGGATCAGCAGCGCCTTGTGCTCCTGCGGCGCAAAATAATTTTTGATTTATATCACTATCACCACGGGACTCGCCGCTGACCAAAGCGGAGTTAAAATCCTCTGTCCATTCCCAAATTAAGCCGTGTAAGTCTTGTGCTCCCCAATAGTTTGCTGGGGTAGTACCAACCTCGGGGAGCTGTTTGCTACTAGGGCGGCTATACCATTGTAAAATACGTTGGTTATAGCTTTTTTCTAGACTGCCATTGGGCTGGGTTGCACTGGCACTGGCAACACGTTCCCACTGAGCAACCGTGGGTAAGCTTTTATTAAGTGAATGGCAATAAGCTTGGGCTGCAAACCACGATACGTTAACTACAGGGCTGTTTAATTGTCCTTGTGACGGCTGCTTTGGAGTTAGATTTTGTTGCCAATGTTGTAAATATTGAGCCTCCGCAAATATGCTAGGTATTTGCTGTGACTGCCAACGAGGGTTATTTATTACAAACGTTAAATATTGCGCGTTAGTCACAGGCGTAACATCTATGCTAAAAGCGCCCACAAATGTTTGTGGGCTGTTTTTATTCATATAAAGCGGCCTGTAGTTACCCGCGGGCAGCGCTACCATTTTAGGAGGCTCTGCCAGTGTCAGTGTCATCGTTAATAAAGAAAAAATCATGTTACTTGCGCTGCTTAGCAACTTGTTCAGCAGAGACTTTTCCGCCAGCGTTATCCCAGTTATTTAGTACAAAGGTAATAACATTGGCAATATCTTCGTCATTTAGGTTCATTGCTGGCATTACGCCGTTGTAGTTAACGTTATTAACTTTAATCGGACCCGATAAGCCTTTAATAATCGCATTAACACCTAAAAGTGGGTTGTTGTTTAAATAATCAGACTTTGCTAAAGGCGGGAATGCTCCGGGAATACCTTCGCCATTAGCTTGATGGCAAGCCATACAGTTAGCTTCATAAACACGTTGGCCGAAACGTATTTGTTCATCTTTATTGTTGGCTGTTATTTTAGTAAAAGTATTGTCTAACGACTGTATTGCTGAGCCTTCTGGTAAATATACGTTTTCAGCTGTTTTGCCTGTAAAAATAGAATGGTCGTCAGGACCTTCTACTTTTAGCATTGCTAGTGCACCTTTGTTAAATGCTCTAAAAATAGAATGATCAACCAAAATAAAGGTGCCTGGTACTTCTACTTTAAATTCCACAATGGCAGCGCCGCCAGCGGGGATCAATGTGGTTTGTACGTTGTGATTTTTTAAACTGCCGCCTTCTACATAAACGGTATCAAAAATTTCGCCTATTACATGAAAAGAAGAAACCAAGTTAGGGCCACCATTACCAATATATAATCGAACTGTTTCACCTACTTTAGCGGTTAAAGAGTTTTCATCTGTGGTACTGCCTACTGAGCCATTAAATACTACGTAGTCGGCGTCTTCATCTATTGCTTTTGCCATATCAAAAGGTTGCAAGCCAGCTTCACCAAATTCACCTTTAGTATAAAAATCCCCTTGTACTAAATAATACTCTCGGTCTACGGGCGCAAGGCCTTCTTTTGGTTCAACTAAAATTAAGCCATACATGCCATTGGCTATGTGCATACCAACAGGAGCCGTGGCGCAATGATAAATATAAAGCCCAGGATTAAGTGCTTTAAAATTAAATGTTGAGGTGTGTCCTGGGGCCGTAAATGACGATTCCGCGCCACCACCTGGGCCTGTTACCGCATGTAAGTCAATATTGTGCGGCATTTTTGAGCTAGGGTGATTTGAGAGGTTAAACTCAATTTCATCACCTTCTCTAACTCGAATAAAACTCCCTGGTACGGTTTCACCAAATGACCAAAATACATATTCAACGCCATCGGCAATTCTCCCTACTTGTTCTCTTGTTTCTAGGTTGATAACTACTTTTGCACTGTGATCTCTATTAATGGCGGGCGGCACCATAGGAGGAGGCGTTAGTATTGCTTGTTCAGTTTTTAAATTACTGGCAGCAAGTAGGTTACCACTAAATAAAATAGCTATTAGAGGGAGCCATAGGGTGTGCTTATTAGGTTGTATTTTCATTTTATATTTTCCATTATAAATGACGATTAACTTAGTATTGCGCTTAAGTGCAAAAATGACTTGATACAGATCAATTAACTGCTGATGAGCAAAAGTTTAGTACTGATCAGCAATGTTAACGAGTTTGATTTTAAATCTATTGTTTGTTTTTATTGAGGTATAGCTTTTTATGAGTGAGTTAACGATTTATTGTTGTAAGCATGCTGTTAACTTTCTTTGGAAACTATATAATTAAATTTATATCAATAAGGATGATGATGACAAATAAAGTAGAGGTTTCGGCCAAAAGTGGAATGCATTTTAAGTTTTACAGTGATGACGTAGAAGTTACTTATTACTGCTTGCCCGTATCGGGAAAAGAAGTTGTAAAAGTTAACGGTGAGATAGTTAGCGAAGCACAAAACTTTAAGTTTAGCTCTACTCATCAGTTTGAAATAAATGGCAACCCGGCCAAAATTAGGCTAAAAGCCCACGGTTTAACTAAAAACGTGACACTTTGTGAGTTTTTTGTGGCTGATGAATTAGTTAAAGCTTATAAACTTACTTACGGTACCAAAGGTAAAGTTCCGCTTATGGCTCAGCTTGTTATTAGTGTTATTGCCGCTGCAGTGGGTTGGTTTTTTGCAGCACAGTTTTTATCATCTTGGTTAGCTTTTGCAATAATGATAGCGGTTTTAGGATTAGCAGTGTTTAAATTTGAAAAACCAAGCTGGGAGTGCGAAGAGGTTTAGTAGCATATTTATAAAACTTTAAATTACCTACCTTATATTCCGTATTTTTAACACTGCAGCGAGCCCTAGCTGCAGTGTTTTTATTTAACTAATAAAGTTAACAAAATTTATTGCTCATTTACCTATTCGAGTAGTATAGCCGACCTTTTTAGCTCAGTAACTGAGCTAAATACTACTATGAAAGTTTAGGTTATTAATGAAGTTATGTATTTTCGGTTTTTTATTTGCGTTTAGTGCTTGTTTTAGTTTCTTTGCTTTAGCGCAAACTACGCAAGAGCATAGTGCTGTGCAAAATGTTTCAGCAGATGCAGCGGGTCATATAAAAGTTGAGACGTTAACTAACATTGAACCTAATAACAGCTACGACTGGCACATTCACTCCTATTGGGAAAACCGCTATGTTACTGAGGGGCGTGATAACTTAGCAAATAAAGGGATTGCCTCAGTATCTACAGAGCTAAATTATGAAAATTTCATAATTATTCCTTGGTTTGCTAAAGGCATTAATACCGATTATTCAGAAGTGAATTTAAATATAATATACGCAACGGTATTATCAAAAAAACCTTGAGCTATTAAGTGGGTATAGTGCAATTGCCTCGCGCGAAGAAAGCAGTAACGCTTACGATAATGAGGTTAGCCTTGAGCTTATTTACTCTTTTGCACAGCAGGTTTGGCTTATAAGTAGTTTATATTATTCATTTGATGCACAAGGTGCTTTTTTAGATGTTGCGCTAAATAAACAGTATCAATTAACGCCCGTATTACAGCTTGATTTTAAAACCAGTGTTGGCTTTAATTCAGGGTATGTGGCCGATGGGCATAATGGTGCTAATCATGTGCAATTTAGTGCGAATTTATCTTACTCAGTAATAAAAAACATGCAGTTATACGCATATAGCAACTATAGTTTTGCTATTAATAAAGATTCAAACCGCTATGCCAACGATGAATTATTACAAGATGTATTTTGGGCGGGGCTTGGTTTAAGTTATCAATACAGATAGCGCCGATAAATATAAGTTAAATAGTCATTGTGCTAGATCATTAAAAGCTTACTTTAAACACTGTAAAAGTTTTAAACGCGCTAAACTTCTTAAGTAACCTGAGCTCCGGATAATAAACTTATCTCAAGCAGCTGTTTTCAGCGCTAACTGCGTTGAATTTACTTGCAATAGGCCAGCTATTGACGCGTAAATTCGCCTTGTTTTCACTGAAAACCTCTGGCTAGAGAAAATAAAATTAAATATAACGATGATTCAATATGTTCGTAAATCTCTTAACCAGAGTTCAGGTTAAGTACGGTGTGCTTGAGAAGTAAAGAGCGCATTTATTTCTTATATTTTTAGAGGTTTTATGGCTATAAAAAACACATCTACCCATTACAATAAACTCTCAATAATCCTGCACTGGCTAATGTTATTAGTATTAATTGCTGTGTATGCCTCTATTGAACTACGGGTTTTATTTGATAAGGGCACAGAAACTCGCGATTTATTTAAAATGTGGCATTTTATGCTGGGGTTATCAGTTTTATTGCTTGTAACTATTCGGCTATTTATTCGTTTAAAAAGTGGTTCTAAACCATTAATAACGCCCAGTCCAGCAAAATGGCAAACCATGGCAGCTAGTATTACGCACATTGCACTTTATGCTTTTATGTTTGCAATGCCTTTGGCAGGTTGGTTTATGCTGAGTTTATTTGATGCGCCAATCCCTTTTTATGGTTTTGAATTACCCGCATTAGCGGCAAAAAACACTGATCTGGCAAAACAAATTAAATACCTACACGAAACAACGGGCGTACTTGGTTATTACTTAATTGCATTACATGCCAGCGCAGCACTTCTGCATCATTATATTATTAAAGACAATACACTTAAACGTATACTGTTTAAAAAATAACGGTTAGTAAAAGTGCCGACTTATAATTTAAGTCGGCATTTTAATTATAAAAGGTATTATTTAATAACAGCATGTTGCAGCTTATTACCCAGTATTCCACCAAGCAGTAAAAAAATTAGGTAAATCCAACCTGACAATGAAAAGTTAGCGATAGGGGTAAATAATGCACCTACATTGCAGCCATTGGCAAAACGCGTACCAAACCCCATTAGTAGCCCACCAAGTGCAAATAAAGCAAACTGTTTAGCTGAGTGGTTTATTTTAAATGAAAACGAAAATTTACCCATAAGCAGCACGGCTATTAATGTGCCTAACATTATTGCAAAGTTTTGTACCGAAATAGCATGATCAAAAAAGCCTGTAGTAAACATTACTTCGGGTCTTAGAGTATAGTTTGCAATATCGTTTGCGCTTATGCCAAGTTGCATTACAAGCTTACCAAACCATATGCCAAAAGGGGTAGAAGCGCCCCAGCCCGAACCAGTTGACGCCATCATTACACCAAATATAATTGCAATTACTAAAGCAGAAGTGCGCATTTCCCACATGTTTCCTATCCAGCGTTTATATGTGTGGGTGCTAAAAAATGTAAATAGTTGTGTACTGTTGTGTAATAACTGGTTTTGTCGGGCTATTTCACCGTCAACCCCTAAATAAGATCCACTTTTTTGGCGGTAGTTCTCATATTTTTTAGCCAGCACTACAACAATTAAAGCAAAAGCAATCGTAACTAAAATAGCAATAAAGTAGCCATTTAATGGCCCCCAACTAAACAAATCGGGCAGGTAAACACCTTGCCCAGCATAACTACTTGTAGAGATTACACTTTGCGTGATCCAGCTTTGCGTTGTTTGTAGCGGAAAGCCAAAAAACACACCTGCTCCAAAAAATACCAATGTTGTTAGTGCGCGTGGTACATCGCTTACCATTTCTACCATCATGCCGGTAGCACAGCAGCTCGACAAGCTCATACCGGCACCAAACATTACGCCACCAATAATCAGGCCTAAATTAATAGGGTTAACCCATAAGTTATAACTTGTTGAATCTGTATTTACTAATAAGCCAGCATTTATAATGGCAGTAATAACAAACATAAACATAAGAGTTTGCAATAGCTGTGTTGAGCCACGTCGGTATGCGCGATTAATGCTGCCAGCAAAACCAATTGAACCTTTCGCTAAGGCAAAACCCAAAGCTAAGCCTAGCAGTAGACGTAAAAACAGTGATGATGTTTCGAGAAATAGTGCCCCTAACAAAATAGATAAAATTGCAATAGCGCTACCTAGTATGGCTTGTTTTTTATTCACGTAAGTACCTAATAATTAATAATACAAAGCAGAAGTGTAAGTGAAGGGCGGATTATTCTATTGTGCTGCAAATAAGTCCAACGCTACCCTATAACTTGTTGGTATATATACGTCATTAATACTCTATGCTGTAAGCAAGTGAAGTAGTTGATTAAAAAAATATATGAGAGATTTAAAGCGGACTTAGGTAGGAGGTATTTTAAGTAAACATTTATAAAATAATATAAACACTCTATTTGCTAATAAAGTGTTTTATATTTGTGTTTTTAGTAATAGTGAGTAGCTTAAAAGTTGGCAAGCTCCTTAGCAGTGAAAGTTGCATTACTAATTACACCCGTTTTTTGAAACTTGATTCTGCCTTGCTGATCAAGCACCGTCATTATATTAGAGTGCTCTACCTCGCTATTCCCTATATTTTGATACTTAATGTTTAATGCTGCAGCTAAGCTGCGCACATCATCGGCTGAGCCTGTTAATAAGCTCCAATTATGTGCACTTAGCTTTCTGCTTTGGGCAAAGCTTTGTAATACCGTCGGGGTGTCTGTATCAGGGGTAAGCGAGACTAATATAAATCCAACATTGTTTTTTTCTTCATTACTAAGCTTATTTTCAATAGCTTGCATGGTCGACACAATAGTAGGGCAGGTATGCGCACAATGTGTGTAAATAAGGCTCACTATTTGCTTTTTACCACTAAAGCTACTTAATAAACGCCCGTGGCCATCTTGATCTAACCAGGTATTATTTAATTGGTAAATGGAGTTTTGAGGAATGTTTTGAGCTGGAGCCTGTTTGCTATCTTTAGATGAAGCTTGAGCATAGGCTTGTAAGTAAGCCTGTGTGTAGGTTTGTGAGAAGCCTAGTGAGTAAGCGGCTGAGCTGGTTAATAATGCCGTAACAGTACACATTTTAACAAATAGTGTTATCGATTTAAATTTTATCATTTTGATACTCCATTAAAAAACCACAATTAACTTAGTGCTGCGCTATTAAGCAAAAAGGGTTTATGCAGAACAACTAACTAAATGTAAATTTTGTTAACATTATTTAGTGTTGATTATTGATACTATCGAGTTTTAATAGCTGCACATCGTTTATTTGCACTATATAAATCATGTATAAGCACCCAAATGTAAAATAGCTGTTTTATTTTTGTTGAATGTGGTTTGCCTATTGTGCTAAGTTTTTAGCTGTTAAATATTTTCAAGTATCTAAAAATTAAAACTAATAATTTATATACTGACATTTACTTAACTACGCTATGAAGCATATTTATAAACAATGGAGAGTTATTAATGAGTGATGCAGCAACATTAAAAAGTGCAGACGAAAAGTTTTGTTCGGACTGTGGAGGCGTAATTAGTTTAAAAGCAGAAATTTGTCCTAAATGTGGGGTAAGACAAACAGCGCAACCTAATTCATTAGGTGGTACTGCGCCCAATGGTAAGAGTAAAATAGCTGCAGCATTGCTTGCGGTATTTTTGGGTGGCTTTGGTGTTCATAAGTTTTACTTAGGGCAAATTGGCTTAGGCTTTATTTATCTGTTGTTCTTTTGGACAGCTATTCCGGCGATCATTGCATTTGTAGAGTTTATTATTTTATTAACCATGAGCGATGAAGCGTTTAATAATAAGTATGGTTACGACTAAAACGTGTTTGACCTTCTAGGTTAAAGGTTATATTGCTTTAACTAACAATAAAAAACGCCAAAAGCATATATGTGCTTTT
Organism: Pseudoalteromonas sp. 120-MNA-CIBAN-0494; assembly: GCF_040308885.1. Taxonomy (NCBI): domain Bacteria; kingdom Pseudomonadati; phylum Pseudomonadota; class Gammaproteobacteria; order Alteromonadales; family Pseudoalteromonadaceae; genus Pseudoalteromonas; species Pseudoalteromonas sp. 120-MNA-CIBAN-0494. Next base: position 210,532 of record NZ_JBEOOE010000003.1, on the reverse strand, counting down.
GGCGTTTTGTGTTTTAGCTAGTAAAGCTAACTAATGTATATTTAATTACTTAGTAGCCATTCACTCAATAAACGCACGCCAAATCCGGTACCGCCAGCAGATACTTCGTCTTTGCCTTTTTTAGCTAATGCATTGCCGGCTATGTCAATGTGTACCCAGCGAGTGTCACCGGCAAAATGCTCTAAAAAGCTTGCTGCAGTAGTTGCACCTGGGCCACTGGAGCCAACATTGGTTAAATCAGCAATATCCGACTTTAAAGCATCTTTATAACCTAAAGGTAGGCGCCATAAGTTTTCGTTAACCTGTTTACCGGCTAAGGTTAATTGCGTTACTAATTTATCATCTTGTGAAAATACTGCAGCGTATTCATTGCCAACAGCACCTACTTTAGAGCCAGTTAATGTGGCTACATCAATCATTATTTCAGGATTAAAGTGCTTACGCGCATACCACATTGAATCGCTAAGTACCAAGCGGCCCTCTGCGTCGGTATTAAGTATTTCTACACTTAAGCCTTCAGCGGTACGTACTACGTCGCCCGGTGCTACAGCAAATTGCGACACCATGTTAGCGGCCATACCCATCACTGCAACTACGTTTTTATCTGCTTTAGCAAGTGCCATTGCTTTTACAGTACCCAGTACCGCTGCTGCACCTGCCATGTCTGATTTCATTCGTGCAATAGATGCACCTGTTTTAATGCTGTAGCCGCCAGAGTCAAATGTAATACCTTTACCTATTAGGGCAATAGGTGCGTCGTTAGACCCTTTATAATGAGCAACTACAAGGCGAGCGCCTTGTTCGCTACCACGGCCAACAGCTTCAAGCGCTCCCATACCTAGCTCTTTTAATTGTGCAGGCTCAAGTACGCTAATAGTAACGCCAAGAGACTCTAATTCTTTAGCTGCATTGGCAAAGTCGACCGGGGTCATGTGGGTAGCAACTTCAGAAGTTAAGTCGCGGGCTAAAAATACCCCAGCTTGAATGCTTTGCAGTACTTTATATGTTTTTTGTGTTTGCTTAGTATTGGTAACATCAAATGTGTAACTAATGGTTTCTGTGTTGGCTTTTTGCTTATACTTTTCAAAGCGGTGGTCGCGTAAATTAGCGCCGTGAGCAAAGTTAGCTGCTAACTCGGCATTATTATTTAAGCCGGTTACGTCATCAAATATTACACTTGCAGTTGTTACTTTATTGCCAAGTAAGCGAGCATGTATATTGCCACCTAATTTTGCAATACGGGCTTTATCTAGTTCTTTTTGTTTACCCGTACCTACCACTAATATACGATCATATTTACTGTTTTGTGGTGCTATAAGTTCGGCAACACTGGCGTAATCGCCTTTAAAGTTTTCAATGTTTATTACGCGCTGTAAATGCTGTTTTAACTCTTTATTAAGTGCTTTAAATTGTTTGTTTTTTCCATCTTGGCTATAAAATACGACTAATGTTTGTGCATCTTTGTTTATGTTTGATGAGAAAGTAAACTCAGCTGCGTGCGTACTCATACCAGCACAAAGCGCTATAGCTAAGGAAGAGGCTTTAATTATGTTTGTCATTGTTTGACCCAAAAGAATATAAACCCCTGTTTTACCTTATTTTAGCCCAATAGGTTAAGCCCTATACGTTGAATGCGCAATTTCTAGCGATATGTAGCCTTAAAATTTAAACGAGCGCTATTACTTGAGATAAAACTTTAAATAAAATAGAGTATTACACAGCTAAAAGGGTTATTAATTTAAGCCGTTACACTTCCTTAATTGAGAAAATACAGTGCAAGCCAAAGAAATTCGTAACTTTTATATTAACGAAGAGCAATCTGTTTATTTGCTCTCACACCACGATGCTAAAAAGCATAGACAGTGGCTTAATATATGTATTAAAAAACTTACCTTACTTGGTTACGAAAATGTAGAAATGATTGGTTCAGGCGCTTTTGGTTTTGTATTTGCGGGACACGACGATACCGGCTTACCTTGGGTATTTAAGTTTTCGCGTATTACACTAGCGCAAAGTATACGCGACCGCCTAGAAGACGAAGCTTACATGCTATCGCAAATTAACAATCCACTTGTACCTGAATTTTATGCATTTGAACGAATTAAAAAACAAGGCATTTTAATGATGGCTCGCGCCATGGGCGAAGACCTTGAAAAAGTATCGTTGAAAAAAGGCCGAATTGGCGCTGCAAAAATTATGACGCTGGCAGTGCGACTCAGAAACGTGCTGCTCGATCTGCGCAATCATAATACGGGTATAACGGCGCAGCCTATTGTGCATGGCGACATTAAACCTTCAAACTTAGTATGGGACGAAGCCAGTGATGCACTATCGTTAGTGGATTGGGGAAGCTCGGTATACGCGCAAATAGATAGTGACGGTAACCCCATTGCCAGTAATTTTATGGATTTAATGTCGGCAGACCTAAGCACTACTAACGCACGTATGGGCGATGTTTACTTTATTGGTGAAGCACAAATGTCGGGAGAGCAATCATCTCCACGCTTTGATGAGCAAGGCGTAGCGGCAACCTTGTACGCACTTGCTTCTGCACAGTCTTGTCGGTTTGGAGTAGACGTTATTCCGGCCAGCAGTTTAGGGCTACCAATAGAGCTGGCTAAAGTAATTGACGGTATGCTCTCTAAAAATAAACAAGTGAGAAATAGCGCAGGTGATTACTTTATGCGTAACATTACTAGTATGGCGAAAGCGTACCTACCTGAGTTACCTAAAAAAGTAGTTAAAGCCGCGATTCCGTTTTGGTTTAGTTATGACGAAGAGCCCGAAACCGTTGTATACAGTTCACGAAAGCAGTTTTTACGCCAAGCCGATCATAAACAGCAATTGCTTGATGTAAACGATGCCCAATTAGATCGTTACTACAAAGAGTTTTTGTTTGATACCGGAGATACCGAAAAAGCATTTTTAGCTTCAATTAGTCGTTTAGCAAAATATCCTGCCGTAGGCGGATTAAGCTTTCATTGGAAAGATGAGTCACTGTTTGTTGAATCATCGCTAATTTTGTATAACGAAACGTTAGCCGCTGCATTTACCGATGCGGTAAATAACACCGTAATGCTGGCACAAGCAATTAGCCAAAAAGGGCTGTTTAAATGTTGTTTGTTTGACGCACGTAAAACCATTCAGCTAGAGCGCGATAGAACCGGCGCCTTTAAGTTTGAAAGTTTACCAGAACTTGATTTTGAAACGGTGAATGTAAATGCCAGTGATGTTACCCGGCCACATTCTTACTTTGAAGATGGTAAAGATCCCGACGAGCAACTACAACTGCCAAAAAAAGTAATTAAATGTGTGTTTGAGCTAAATCAAATACACCACACTGGCTGCATTATTTTTGAAGCGCTGCCCGATAGGCTCAAAATACATCATTACTACCGGTTGCTCGATGCCAGTAAAGAGGATGAGTTTAGGCGGCTGCTTAATAAGTTGATGCAATACGCAGTTAATATTACCGACGTAGGGGTAGCCGGTTTTATGAAGTTACCTTACAAAAATACTCGTGAGTTTAGTTTGTGCGAGCAGCAGAGCAATCATTACTATCCTAAAAACCCAAAAATGACACTTTAAATATGGCAAATTTACACACTCTGCTGGCATACAATAAACGTTAAATATAAAGTTAGGTGATATGGCTAAATTAAAACCGATAATTACGCTGCAAAGCTACGGTATTTACTCAACATGGGATAACGAGAGTAAAGCATTGCCGCAAATAGAGCAATTTACTACTGAGGTCATCGCTACTCTTGATGTTGAATTTGGTTTGATCATAAATATTAAAAAAGCCAAAGGCGAAAAATTACATTACAGCATTTATCATCCTAATATACCCGATGATGAAGGCGACATAATGCCTCCTTTTTCCGGAGTGGTGTATGTTAAAGACAGCGACTGGCATTTTTATTTAGGTGATACTTTATGGCCACCAATTAATAATAAACTTGGTAATTGGCGCATGACCATAGAGTACAATGGCAAACTTATAGCGGATAAAACATTTAATGTAGCACTGCCTACAGAGCGCTCGGCTGTAGAGTTTTGGCAAGATAGGGGATACAAGCCTCTAAAGTAAAGTTTATATCTTTGTTGCTGTTAACTTATAGGGTATGAGTTAAAAGGCGTAATAAAAAAGCCGGCAATGCCAGCTTTAATAATGAGTGGTTTAACCTTGTGCTTTAGTTGCCCCAAGGATTAGTTGAGCTAACACGCTGTTTACGGGTACGCGCACGTTGCTTAGTCTCTTTTTTCTCCATAATACGCTTTGCATCAGTAAAGCTTAACTCACACGGCTCACCAGGTTTATGATCAGCAGGGATCACGCGATCACGCGGTGGCAGTTCGTATTGCACATCATCAGGACGTGGTAAGTTTTTAAGGCGATACAAATAAAAGTTATCTACTTTTTCTTGTGCCCACTGTGTTTTACGTAAAAATTTAACCGCCGATTTAATATCAGGATTATTTTTAAAGCAATTTAGCTGTAAATAAGCGTATAGGAGTTCCCACCCATATTGTTCAACCAGCTCTTCAACCACTTGTTCTAATTTTACGCCTTGCAGTGGGTTATTACTGAAAAGTTCTTGGTTGCTCATAGGTGTTGCCTCGTTATTAAAATACAAAGTGTATTATAAATTTAATAACGAGGCTTTAACAGTGTAAAAAGCTTAACTTTGGCAATTAACTACAACACGGCCACGAATTTTACCTTTCATAAGCTGCTCGGCGTTATCAATTACTTGTTCAAGCGTTATTTCAGTCGATATTTTATCAAGGTAATCAGCTGCTACTAAAGATGCTAAACGATCCCATGCTTCAATTCGGTCGGCTTTTGGGCGCATTACGCTATCAATGCCTATTAATCGAATGCCACGTAATATAAATGGTGCTACAGAGCCGGGTAAATCCATACCTTGTGCAAGCCCACATGCGGTTACAACACCTCCATATTTTAATGAGGCGCAAATATTAGCTAAAGTATGGCTACCTACTGAGTCTATAGCTGCGGCAAAATGCTCTTTTTGTAGCGGCTTACCTGGGTTTGAAAGCTCATCACGATTAATTACATTTGCTGCTCCTAGCTCTTTTAAATAATCACTTTGCTCCATTCGTCCAGTAGCTGCGGTTACATTGTAGCCAAGCTGATTTAGTAAATATATTGCAAAACTACCTACGCCACCATTGGCACCGGTTACCAGCACTTCGCCTGAATCGGGTGTTATGCCTTGTTTTTCGAGTGCAATTACACTGAGCATAGCGGTGTAACCCGCAGTGCCAACTTGCATAGCTTGTTTAGGTGAAATGCCAGCAGGCAAGGGGATTAACCAATCGCTATTAAGTGCTGCTTTTTGAGCAAGCCCACCCCAGTGTTTTTCGCCTACACCAAACCCATTTAAAATTACCTTATCGCCACTTTTAAATTCATCGCTGGTGGAGTGGCTCACAGTGCCTACTAAATCTATACCCGGCACCATAGGAAAACTGCGTACCACAGGCCCTTTTCCGGTTATTGCTAAGCCATCTTTATAATTTAAAGTGCTGTATAGCACATCAATAGTGACATTTTCATTCGGCAGGTCACTATTCTTAATGCTGCTTAAAGAGGCGCTGTAGTTATTATCATCTTTATTAATAACAATGGCTTTAATTGGGTTACTCATGGGATATCCTTTTAGACCGATCGTCTTTTAATTGGTAAAAAAAACGCATTAGGTTAGTAATGCGCGTAAAAACATTTCTGTATACAAAGTAAGTGGAGTATTAGACTTAGTGAGCTTGGCACGCATAACCGCACCCTCCCAACCAATCCAAAAGTACTCACTCATTAATGGGGTGTTTACACTGTTGGCAATTGTACCTTGCTGCTTTGCTTGGTTTAAACACACCTCTACCAAGTTTTGCCAGCTAGTATAACTTTGCAATAAGCGGGTTTTAAATTCGTCACTTAAGTGATTCAGTTCTTGATTTAAATTGCCTACTAAACAGCCACGCTTATAATCGTACTTCTTCATCCCTTTAATGCCACTTTGGGTAAAGTTGACTATTCGCTCCAGCGGGGGCACGTCACTTTGTTGTAAATAATGATTAAGTTTGGCAATAAAATAACGGTCGTAAGCATCAACAAGGGCAATACCGTACGCTTCTTTACTTTTAAAGTAATGATAAAAAGAGCCTTTAGGTACGGCTGCTTTTTTTAATATGGTATCGAGGCCAGTTGCGCTAAAACCAAACTCGGTTAGTGTTTCTAGGCCTGTGCGAATAAGTAACGCTTTGGTATCTGCGTTTTCTCTGGCTACTTTGGGTGGGCGGCCACGCCTTACTGGAGTTGGTGTGTTTTTGTTCATACAGCATATTAGACCGATCGACTTTAAATAATCAAGCATTAATTGTGTTGTTTATTAAATAAGCTAAATAAAATTTAAAATAATTAAAAAATAGACTAGATTAATTTGGAACTAAGGCTAAATTAGCCGGTCACAATATATACACAACAGTGTAATAAAACGATTTTTTAATCGTGTTTTTAAGTTAGATTAAACCGGTCAATACAGTGCAAGTACGACCACTTACTTTTTAAAAAGCTAATTCATCATTGCATCAGCAGCTTAGTTAAAGTCAAACTAATTAATTGCTTTTATAATTTGAATTAACCTTTTTTATTAGCTATTCATTACATGTAGATTTCACTAATGCTACAAAATATATAAATACAAAGGTGAGGATATTACCGATGAAGAGACAAAAAAGAGATCGTTTAGAGAGAGCACATTCTCAAGGATTTAAAGCAGGTTTAGCAGGTCGCTCTAAAGAGCATTGTCCCTATCAACAAGTTGATCCAAAATCAGAATGGTTAGGTGGTTGGCGCGAAGCAATAGATAATCGTAATATTTATAAAACATAGTATATAACTGAATTTAAGCAAAAATGCCTCCAAGTGGAGGCATTTTTGTATGTGTATTTTAATTATTAACAGTTAATTAAAATGCACTGGTGTCTTGAAATAGACCTACTTTTAAATCTTTCGCTTCGTAGATTACACGGCCATCTACTTCTACCGTGCCATCGGCAACACCCATAAATAATTTGCGTTTAATTACGCGTTTCATTACTAGGCGGTAGGTTACTTTTTTAGCGGTTGGTAAAATTTGGCCGGTAAATTTAACTTCACCCACACCTAGCGCACGGCCAAGACCTGGACCGCCAGACCAACCTAAGTAAAATCCAACTAACTGCCACATAGCGTCTAAACCTAAGCAACCGGGCATTACAGGGTCACCTTTAAAATGGCAGTCGAAAAACCATAAGCTAGGGTCAATATCTAGCTCAGCAACAATTTCGCCTTTACCGTGTATTCCGCCATCGGCAGTAATAGAGGTAATGCGGTCCATCATTAACATATTGTCGCTTGGTAAACGGCAGTTACCTTCACCAAACATTTTACCTTCACCACATAGGATCAAGTCTTCTTTTGTATAGCTATTTTTAGGTTCCATAACACTTATCTTCGCTTATAAATTGCCAACTACTTTAGCGTACACTTGTACGCTGAACAACTCGGATCAGTTAAAAAAGCTAAATTTAGTAGGTTTTTTAATCAATCGATTGGTGTAATTGATTTTAGCCTGATTAAACCGCGCAATTACAATCATAAATCATTATAATTACAGCTGACTTTTAACCTGTTTAAAGGAAATTTATGATCCTTTTTGTTAACTCACTAACAGTGATAGACTTTTCTTACTTGTGTAATAAACGCGGCGCAGTTGGCGAGAGCTGGATTGTTGATTTAACTTTGCATGGCAAACTAAACGATGAGTCTATGGTATTAGACTTTGGCTTAGTTAAAAAGCAAATTAAAGGCATTATAGATGAGTGTATTGATCATCGTTTAGCTGTACCTAATAATCTAAATGGCGTGGTTAGCGAATTTAGCGACCATAAAACATTAGATTGTACATTTGGTGATAACCACCATTTGGCGATGAGTGCTCCACATCAAGCTTATTGTATGATTAACGCAGATGAAGTAACTATTGCATCGGTTACAGATTTTTTAATAGCGACTATTTTGCCACAACTGCCAGATAATATAGAAAAAATTGAGCTGTCATTGAAGCCAGAGCATAATCAAAGCTATTATTACCATTACAGCCATGGCCTTAAAAAGCATGATGGTAATTGCCAACGTATTATTCATGGGCATCGTTCTCAAATTGGTATTAGTTTAGATGGTATTTCTATGCCTCGCCTGCAAAAAGAATGGTCACAAAAGTGGCAAGACATTTATTTAGCCACCGCTGAGGATCAAATTAAGGCAGACGATTTACAGCACGTTAGCGCAAAAGCTGGCGATGTATGTTTTGCATATACTTCAGCGCAAGGCTATTTTGAAATGGCTATTAGCGAATCGCGTTGCGATATTCTACCTAGCGATACCACGGTTGAATGCATTGCAGAATACTTAGCGGGTCAGGTAAAAGCACAATATCCTGAAAAAGCGGTAAAAATAACGGCCTACGAAGGAGTAGGCAAAGGGTCTATTAGCCATGCTTAAAACATTATTAGCAGCCGTGTTAATTTCCTCTACTAGCTTAAGTGCAATGGCACTTGAGCTAAAAGGGCAATTAACTCAAGGCGGTTTAGTAACCGGTAATATTAGCAACGCGCAGTCGGTTAGCTTTAACGACAAAACACTTAAGCTTTCGAGTAAGGGTGATTTTGTATTTGGCTTTGGCCGCGATGCACCAACAAATCACACACTTAAATGGGTTGATAAAGCTGGTGTTGAGCACACTGAAAGCCTAGTAATTACTAAGCGCGACTATCAAATTGATAAAATTACCGGCGTTGCTAAAAAATATGTATCGCCGGCTAAAGAACTCAGCGCACGTATAAGTAAAGAGGCTGCTGCGATTAGAGCTGCGCGCCAAGTTAATTCTGACCTATTGTACTTTTTAGATCCTGTGCTAAAACCTGCACAAGGGCGTATATCTGGGGTGTATGGTAGCCAACGTTATTTTAATGGCGAGCCACGCAGACCACATTTTGGCTTAGATATAGCCAATAAAACGGGGACACCTGTGTATGCACCTATAAGTGGTACAGTGGTGTTTTCGCAGCCGGATATTTATTATTCAGGTGGCACACTTATTTTAGACCATGGCCACGGCGTTACCTCTACTTATATTCATTTAAGTAAGCTTGATGTAAAGCTGGGCGATAAAATTGAGCAAGGTAGTAAAATAGCTGAGATAGGTGCAACAGGGCGGGTAACAGGCCCGCATTTAGATTGGCGTTTTAACTGGCAAGGTGAACGCCTTGATCCGGCCTTATTAATGCAAAACAAATTAGCTAATAAAAAGTAGATACTATGACACAAGTAGAGCGCGATGCTATTATCGCGCAACGTATTAAAGATTCCACCACATCGGTAACTAAAACAGTGTTTCCGGGGCGAACTAATCACCACAACACTTTATTTGGTGGCGACGCTTTAGCTTGGATGGACGAGGTTGCTTTTATAGCGGCAACGCGTTTTTGCCGTAAGCCTTTAGTTACCATTTCATCAGATCGAGTAGACTTTAAAGAAGCTATTCCTGCAGGTACTTTTGCTGAACTTATAGCAAAAGTAGTGCATGTAGGTAATACCAGTTTAAAGGTTGATGTCGATATACTTCTAGAAACTATGCATAATGACAACAAGCATTCTGCTATTAGTGGCAGCTTTACTTTTGTTGCAGTAAATGATGATCACCGACCAACTCCTGTGGTTTGCGATAAAATGATTTATGGTTTTGACAAGTAAACATTAGAATAAAGTATTTTAATGTTATTAAAAATAAGCACTTTAAGTAGTGCTTATTTAAATACCACTAAAGAACACATCATACTAATTAATTGCAAAAGATATAGCTAAACAGCAGAGTCAATTTTAATATAAATTATCAAGGTGGGAGGTCAATAACCTAATCTATTATTAGGTTATCGTTTTACATTACTTAGGTTAAAGCACCATGGCAGCTATCCAGCCAAATATTAATAACGGTATATTAAAGTGAATAAAGGTAGGCACTACTGAATCCCAAATGTGGTCGTGCTGGCCATCAGCATTTAGCCCAGAAGTTGGCCCAAGTGTAGAGTCAGAAGCGGGGGAGCCTGCATCACCTAACGCACCGGCCGTACCCACTAAAGCAGCAGTGGCCATAACCGAAAAGCCCAGCTCTAAACATAAAGGAACAAATAAAGTAGCTATAATTGGTACGGTTGAAAATGAGCTACCTATACCCATGGTAATAAACAATCCAACTAATAAAATAACCGCTGCCGCAATGGGTTTATTCCCAGCAAATAACTCTGCTCCACTGTGTACTAAACTAGCCACATGACCAGTTGCTTGCATAACAGCTGCAAACCCTTGAGCAGAAATCATTATAAAACCAATCATTGCCATCATAGCGACGCCTTTACTAAATACGTCGCCATTATCTTCCCATTTAACGATGCCGAAAACGCTAAAAATCATTACACCCACTAAGCCGCCTAAAATCATTGAACCGCTAGCGTTTTGCGCAATAAGTGAAGCAAGTACAGCAAACAGGCCAACTAACATTACCTTTTTTGGGTTTTCTACCGTGGTTTCTTTACTTTCTATGGTAAGCGGTAGCGCTGCGTAGTCGCGACGTTTTCTGTAACTAAAAAATATTGCAATTAATAAACCTGCAAACATGCCCAAAGCCGGAATTATCATTGCCATAGGAACTTGGGTATTTATTATTTCTAAACCGTTATCCACTAAATTTTTATGGAGTATTGAATATAAGTAAATACCACCAAAGCCATACGGTAGTACCATATAAGAAGTAGCTAAACCAAAAGTTAATATACAAGCTATTGCACGTCTATCCAGCCTAAGTTTATTAAAAATTACCAGCAGCGGTGGAATAAGAATAGGGATAAAGGCGATATGAACCGGCACTAAGTTTTGCGATGAAATGGCGCAGATCATTATTATAAATAAAATAAAATAACTGAGCAGGGTTTCACTGCCACTTTTTTGTGCATTAACTTTAGCTAATAATTTTGCGGCTAAAATACGTGTTAAACCTGACTTAGAAATAGCCACTGCAAAAGCACCTAACATGGCATAACTTAGTGCTATTTCAGCACCTGCCGACAATCCCGAATTAAAGGCGTCTATACTTTCTTTTAAGCCCAAACCAGCGGTTAAACCAGCAACTAGGGCACTTATTATCATTGCAACAATAACATTTACGCGGACCAAGGTAAGCCCAAGCATTAATAAAACGCCTATAACAACCGCATTCATAGATTTCTCTGTTTCGTAGATTTAATTAATTTTATCAGATATTTTGCCTGAGTTTTACGTTCTTTATTAAATGGTTTTTTAGCATAACGTACTTGGTTAAATAACTGACTAAACTCGAGTAATTGTTGCTCAACATGCGGCGCTTGCGATGCTAAGTGTTGTAATTGTTGAGTAGGCGTTAAATGATCGGCTATCTTAAGTTTACGTTTTTTAGCCCAATTTATTAGTTGTTCAAACTCTTTAACCATAGGAGCTAATTTAGTAGCGGGCTTAGGCCAATTTAAATAAACAAAATAACTAACAAAAGTTAGCCCTAAAATAACAATTACAGCCAGCGGTACCAGCCAAATATTTTTGCTGCCAAAAATAGACTTTAAAAAGTCGTTTTGTTTTTCATCATCAAAACCAAGTACCCAGCTAGACCACTTATAATCTAAGTTTTCTAGCTCTAGCCTTAGCCAATTAATAGCTGCAAAGTTACTTAAACTGACCAAACCAAAGTCGAGATTGCTTTTAAACTCATTATTTAATTCATTATTTTGTGAAAGCGATCCTGTAAGCCTATCGGGAGCAACCACCGCTGTGGCATCAAATATTTGCCAGCCTTCATTATCTAAATACACTTCTACCCATGCATGTGCATCATATTGGCGAACAGATAAAGTATTATTATCAGTATTAAGCTCACCACCTAAATAACCACTGACAACTCTTGCCGGTATACCCGCACTTCTAAAAATATAAGCTGCGGCACTGGCATAGTGGCCACAAAACCCACGTTGTTGCTCAAACATAAACTGATCAATAGTATTGTTGCCGCTCATTGGCGTCGGGTTAAGCGTATAACTAAATTTTTTGTCTATAAAGTACTGTAGTAATGCATTGTAAAAATCACGGTCGCTGGTTAAGTTTTGTTTTAAATTATAGGCAAGAGCACTTGCTTTGTTATTGTCGTTATTTACTAAGTGTTTGTAGTGCTTAGTTTGCCACTGTAATAAAGGAGCATTTGTTAGTGCAGAGCTGCTTGCTGTGTATTGCACACTTTTAGCTTGGTAATTTTTTTTACGCAGTAAGCCCAGTGAGTCACTCTCTACGTTATCGTTATTACTGGTTGCAAAGTTGAGCCCATATAACCACTTTTGACTCGAGGGCTCGGCAATAATCGAATAGTCGTATTTTGTTAAACTACTAACTTGTTGCGTTTTAGTTTGAGTTACGCTGTTATGCTTTAATAAATTGGAAGTGAGCCACGCATTTCCGTTAAACTCATCGTGTACTAAGACTCGCCAATACAGGGGAGCTTTAGGTGCTAGATCATTAAATTTAGCTCTAAACACCAGTTCATCTGAATTAGATAACTTGGCAATATCAAACGGATCTATTTGCTCAGACAAACCTGTTTTAGCTAACTTTGGCCCAGGTAGTTGCCAAAATGCCGGCATTTTTGGTAAAAATATTAATAAAAATACCGCCAGCGGTAATGCCAATAATAGTAATTTACCGCTTTGTTTAGATGCGACTTTTAAATTATGTTTTGATTCTAACAAGCCTAGTACGGCAAAATTTAAAATGTACAAACTACTCACTACTAAAGTAGTTAAAATACTTTGGTTAAATAAATAAACCGCCGAAAGCGAAAAAAATGTCAGCGTAGTTATTACATGATAATGCTTTTTAGTTTTCGCCTGTAACAACTTAAATAAGCTTGAAAGCAACAACATAGCCACAAATAAAATAACCGTGTCGCTAAATCCCACACTAAAAAGCATTAACCCTAAAGCAAGTGCTGCTAAAGCGTTAGCCAACCAGGCATTAGGTTTAGTTTTATTACTTATGGTTACATAAAAGTTCCACGCACAAAGTAGCGCTAGTACACTAATAAATACAATTGGTAAGTGAGCAATAAAAAACACGACTAAGCAGCTGTATATAAAACACAGTGAATAATTTATTACTTTTATGTTTTTTATTGCCGTCACTTTGTATAACCATTAAATGTACTAAGTGATTCTAAACAAAGTGTTTTATGTTGCACACCTAGGTTGGTAGCTATTATTTTACTTGGTAGTTTTAGCATAAAGGGGGTGTTATTCTCTGTTGCTTCACATACTAAAAAGCACAGCTGGTTTAAGCGTTGCTCGGTATCGCCATGCATTAAATCAAAATCAAATAATGCATCAGCAGCTTTAAAATCAACAAACTCTTTAACTAATAACTGCTGTGTTTTAGCAAAATGTTTCCAAGAAATTCTTTGCAATCCCATTTCAGGCAAGTGCGGTATTAATGTTTCAAACTCTTCACTACCGAGTTGTTTGGCAATACCGTTTTCGGCTTGCTCGGCTAGACTATTTATCTGAGCGTCACTAAACACCTTTTCAAGTGAAGGGTAAATATAAACACTTGATTGTAGTTGAATGTAGCTCCAAACAGTGATCAAGCCAAAGGGATAATTACTGGCAATTTTTATTCGCTGTAGTGAGTAACATCCGCGTTTGTTATAGGGTAGTGGTAAGCTTAGCGTTTGGGCTGCATTGGTTATTTCATCATGATTAATTTGCGTTTGTTGATCGCCTTGATAAATTAGCATCACAGATTGGCAAATCGAGGGGCTTTGTACAGCAAACTGAACTTGTGGATTTTGTGGTGCAAAGCTCGAAAGTGAATTTTTAAAAGTAACAGTTAAGCCTTTTGCATTGCTGTAACCCAGTAGTACAGCAATAATCATTACCACAAACATTAAATAAGCCATGATCAAAATTAAGTTGTTTTGATAGTTAATCCCCATCACAAAATTTAAAATAGCTACACTAATAAAGTAGCAGCCAAGGGCTGATGGAAAAACATAAATAGTTTTGTGTTCAAGTGTAATTGACTGTTTTAAATGTTTATTTTTTAATAATTTATTAAATATGGCACGTTTAAATGACTTAAATAAAGCAGGGCGCTTAGCTTTTTTATTTGGCATAAATGCTATACCGGAACCATAACAGCTTTTAATATTTGCATAACTTGCGCTTCGCCCGACTCATTGTGTAACCCTAAACGGTGCTGACAAACACTGGCAAAAACTGCTTGCACATCTTCAGGCATAACATAGTCACGACCGTCAATATAAGCCCATGATTTAGCAGCTTTTGCTAATGCCATGCTAGCGCGTGGCGATAACGATGCAGCAAAATTATTACTTTCGCGTGTATAATTTACCAATTCAATAATATAATCAATTACAGGATTACTTAGTATAATATTGCTAATTTCAGTTTGAATTTGAGCTAATTGTTGCTCAGTAATACGTTGTGGTAGCTGGGTGTAGTCACGCTTTTGCATATTTAGTAACAGCCTTTTTTCGGCTTCTTTTGGCGGAAAACCAAGGCTAATACGCATTAAAAAACGATCTAGCTGCGACTCAGGTAAAGGGTAAGTACCTGATTGATGTAATGGATTTTGTGTAGCAATAACAAAAAATGGGGTAGGAAGAGAATACTTTTTACCATCAACAGTAACTTGTTGTTCTTCCATTGCCTCAAGTAAGGCGCTTTGTGTTTTAGGTCCCGCTCTGTTTATTTCGTCTGCTAAAACAACTTGGCTAAAAATAGGCCCTTTATGAAAGCTAAAACTGTGTTCATTACTATTAAATACATTAGTACCTAATATGTCGGCTGGGAGTAAGTCGCTGGTAAATTGTATCCGTTGATACGACAAGCCTAAAACGGCTGCTAAGGCATGCGATAACGTTGTTTTACCCATGCCAGGTAAATCTTCAATTAGTAAATGGCCTTCACTAAATAAGCAGGTGAGCGCGAGCTTTATTTGTTGTTTTTTACCAAAAATAACATTAGATAAATCATCGATAATTGCACTAACAGAACTTTGCATACTAACCTTATTATTATTCAATGAGCTCTAAACGCTTCATTACTGTATCTACTTTTTGTACATTAAACGGTTTTGCTATAACCCCTTTAGCACCAAGTTCCCACGTATTTTCTACATTTTCGAAACTGTTATGGCCAAAGCAAATAACAACATGAATATGCGGATAGCAATTATTTATATAAGTTAAAATATCACTACCTTCAGAGTCAGGTATTTCGACATCTAAAAATATAACCTTTGGGGACTTTTCGCTAAGCAGCGGTTTTGCACAATCAAAATCTTCACACTCAAGAATATCTTCATAACCAAGATCCGTTAAAATTTGGTTTAGATAGTCGCGACTGTTTTTTGTATCATCAATGATTAAAATAGGTTCTAGTGGGTGCACAAATTCCATATGTTGTTACTTCTATTGTTAATACCATTTGAGTACTTTCAATACTAAGCTAACCACCTCATAAGCTCAAGATAGTAACTAAAAAACAGTCATTAATAACTGATTTAAATAATTTTTAGCTACTTTGTCGTTTTATTAAATAACCTCCGCGCATTACTTATCCTTTAATATTGTAAAAATTTACGTTGCAAGTGATTTACGTTTAATTAATAAAAACAAATTAACAATTATGGTGTTTTAACCTACTGATATAATTGACTTATTATTGAAAGGTAACGCGTTGTGAGTTTTTTGTTATTTAAATGGTTGACGTACGAACTTCTTGCTGGGATTATGACCACAAGAAGGGCTTATGCCCATATTGTAATTTAGCACTATATAACTCAAGCCAAACGCAGAGCTTATACAACCAAAGAAGCATATTTATGAAAGCTAAACATGTATTAACACTAACGGCAGCAATAGCAACTTATAGTAGCCAGGTACACAGCAACGATTTTAATTTAGGGTTAGAATTTAAAACAAATCACTTATGGCATGGCTCAATTGTAACGCCAGGCCCAATGGTTGCTGGTGAATTAACTTATAAAACGGCAGATAATAAAATCACCTTAGGTTTATGGGGTGGGACCTCTTTTGATGGTGAGTATCAGGAGTTTACTTATTTTGCTTCTTATAAGTTTTCAGAGCAGCTGTTCATTGAAATTGTTAATCATGGTAACCACTCGTCGATTAATAATGTAGATATTTTTGACTATTCAAGCGATCCGGATAAAACCGGAAACTTTATTGATGTCGGCCTTGGTTACACCTTTGCGGGCGAAATGCCATTATCACTTTACTACTCAGTAATAGTTCAAGGGATAGATACCTATTTAGATGAAAGTTCAGGAAAAAACAAACAAGCTTACACTAACTATCTCGAAGCTAGCATGCCCGTGTGGAAGGGTAATGAATTAGATGAGCAAGTCTCTGTATTTATTGGTGGTGCTTTTTCTTTTTTAGATCAGCAAAACTTTTATGATGATAACGCTAATATAGTTAACTTAGGTTTTACTTACTCCAAGAGCTTACAAATACTAGAGTATAATTTTCCTATATCGGCAACAGCTATGTGGAACCCCGCGCAAAATAAAGGTGCATTACAGGTCGCATTTACGTTTTTATAATTTTTATAGCTGTGGCCATAACTTGCACTTAGCTGTAATAGAAAAAATATGTTGTGAGAAATTAGAAAGCGTTAACTTGATTTCTATTAGTGCAATAACATGAAAATTCGACACTTTTATTAAATGAATGGTATATTTAGAGGGCTAATAACAATTAAATAATTCGTTCAATTAACAAAAATATTTTGCTGTTAATCAATTTTAATAGTCTATTTATTTTGATTTTAAGAGGTTTCAGTGGCCAAGCTATCTAATACAGAAATTAGAAAACTCGATGACGCAGCAAGAGCAGGGTGGTTGTATTATGTTGCAGGTAAAACACAAGACGAAATAGCTAAAAAGCTTAATACCTCACGCCAATCGGCACAAAGAATGGTAGCGCTATCTGTTAGCCAAGGATTAATAAAAGTAAGACTCGATCATCCTATTGCTAAATGTATGGATTTGGCTGAACAAATTAAAACACGTTTTGGTTTGCTCTCTTGTGATGTAGTCCCTAGTGATCCGTCAGAACCTTCATCTACATTAGGTTTGGCACAAGCTGGTGCGGCTGAAATAGAACGCCATTTAAAATCACCACAACCAAAAGTTATTGCAATGGGAACTGGGCGAGTTTTACGCGCATGCGTAGATGAGCTGCGAACACAAGATTGCCAACAACATAAAATAGTTGCCATGTTAGGCAATATGGCATTAGACGGATCAGCATCGCCATACGATGTAGTAGTAAGAATGGCGGAACATATAAATGCCAAACATTACCCTATGCCATTACCAGTTTTGCCACGCACCATTGAGGAAAAGCAGCAACTGCATTCACAGCAGAATGTTGCTAGTAATTTAAAATTAGCCACGAATGCAGATGTTACATTTGTAGGCGTTGGTAATTTAGGATTAAATTCGCCACTTCATAAAGACGGTTTTGTAAGCCTTGACGAACTCCAAGAGTTACAACAGCAAGGTGCTGTAGGAGAAATGATAAGCTGGGTGTTTGATAAAAATGGTAAGTTATTAGATTGTAATGTTAATCAACGAGTAGCAAGTACGCCATTAAAAGTTAATTCAGATAAACAAATTTTTGCCATAGCTGCCGGAGAAGAAAAAGTATTAGCCATTTTAGGTGCGCTAAGATCTAAAATGATTAGTGGGCTTATTACTAACGAATACACGGCCGAGCGTTTACTAAGTATTGAGTAACTTATATTTTAAATGAAAACCTGAAATATAATATTCCATGCATTAGATTACATACATTAGAAAATATTAATTAAATTTAAATGTACCAAACTGAGAATAACTAACTTAGATAAAAACCTCTTTAATGTCCGATACCGTCTAGTATTGGACATTAAAGAGCTAATAAAGAGAGTATGTGGCACTCCTTATTAATACATATATAACAACCTATAATTTATATTATGTTAAATAGGGTTTGCAATAAGCTATTCAGTATAACTATGTGTGTTGTAAGCCTTCTCGTTACGAGATTATTAAGTGTATTTACGTTTTTAAGCAAATTCAATACAGCTACTTTCCTACTACTACGAATACATAACTTTAAATATGGATGCTTTACTTACATGAGCCCTATAAAGCAAGTTTGTTATTTAAACATGTATTTGTATAAAACAACCCCGCTGATAATTTAGCGGTTAAAGTTCTCCTTGTTTATAAATCGCACCTATCTATAACTAACCAGTCTGCAAGTATATTGTTATGCCTTTGCTATATTTTCAATTCAAAGAACGGAATTTTGCTGCTTACTATTTATGTGGCTTCTTATACTCTTTGTATATAAACACTTATGTTGCAATTATTATCTTATCTAGCTTAATAAATCAGGCCCCTTAAAGCATTTCTTTCTTTTGGCTATGCATAATTTCGAATTTAACTTAGGTAATATTCAGCTACTATTTTATACCTACACGTTACTTATAAATCTCTATATGCACATCTTTGCTCTCTTTATTATTTAACTTATATCTATAAATTTACTAGCAGCCTTACTGTGATTTTAACTAAGTGATAATTCAATTAAATTTGCGCCATAACTTACTACATAATTAACGCCTATAAATAAGCTTAAGTCTTTAACCTAGTTAATCGCTTTATTTTATCTTCTATTCCAATAGCTAACTAACATTTCTATTTCAATCCCATGCTGTTTTATTACTCTTTATCAGTTGTAATAGTTTTTTATAAATAAACCTCAAAAAGATCTGCTTTATCACTGTTACACACATGGGTTTTACCTGTATTTACATAGCTAGTTTTACAAAATAACGCTATTAACAGTAATAAATCAGCTGGTTTAGTTCATTTTATAAGCAGGTGCTTTAAATAGCCTATTATGTAGGGTTTTAATTTTCAGTTTTAGTTATATTTGGTTTAATTATTAGTCATTTAAATTATGTTAAATTGTGGTGTGATTATGTTTATCACAGTAATGCGCTTGGTTATTTAACTAAAACTCCCTGCTGATAGTGGTTTTAACTATGAACTTCTAAGTTGTTGAAAGACAGCTGGCATAAAACAGAGTAATGGAAACGCGCTTCCCCATAATGTTTGATTGCTATTTGTAGTATGACTTTTTAAGTATAATTTTTAAGTGTATTTTAATTAGGCTAGTTTTAAAGATTGAAGTGCCCTGCACTGTATATAGTTATTGTTGCGTAATAATGTAATTAAATATGATGGTTAATCCGATAATATTCGCAGTACACTTGCTGTTAACGATAACCTAAAGCGTTAACAACAAGTAGCCACTGGTGATTTAATTAATTTTGCCAAGCTCATCTTTCAGATGTTTTAGTTTAAGCTTTTCTGCTGTAATCTTTTTTTGATACTTACTAACTTTATCACTTTTACCTGCTTGTTTAGCATCTAGCAGATCTTCTTCATATTCAGCAATATCATTGTTAGCATCGTTTATTTTTTCTATTAAATCTTCTTTCAATATTTTTTCGCTGCAATTAGCTTTTGCTGCATGTAATGCTTTTTTCAACCCTTCAATCTTGTACTTATTACCATGTTCCTTAGCTATGGTAAGCTGGCTTTCTATCTCGCAAAACTTTTTTTCACAGCCAGTCAAATCACTACACGCTAATGATGCTGCAACCGGTGTGGATGACAGCATAAATAGAATACCTGCTGTTGTTGGTATTACTTTATATTTTGAAAATATATTAATCATCAGCTTTGTCCAAACATAATAATTATTAAATTATGCGTAATTGTTACAAACAAAAAAGCGCCAAATATAAATTTAGCGCTTTTAGAGTATGGAATTAACAGCTTAAATTAATGCAGTGCCGCAGTAAACGGAATGCTTTCACAAATTTTAGCTTCCGCTATTAGTAGCTCTTCTAGGCGTATGTCTACTTCTTCTTTATCAAAATACTCATACGCTAATTCTACAAATAAGTTTTTATGTTTTTCTTCTGATTCGGCAATCGCAATGTAAAACTCTTTTTCTTTGCCCTCTGGTAACGCTTGCGCCACTAGTGAAAAACGTTCGTGCCCTCTTGCCTCAATAACCCCACCGACTAATAATCGATCCATTAAAAAACCGTCGCGGCCGTGTCTAAATAAAGCACGTATTTGTTTTATATAAGGGTCTTTTTTGTCGTCACCTAAATTTACATCACGTGAAATTAAAATTTTCAGCACTTCTTTAAAATGAATCATTTCTTCAAGTGCTAAGTCTGCCATAGCTGTAACCAGTTTACGTTTATCGGGGTAATGCGACAGCATAGACATGGCCATACCCGATGCTTTTTTTTCGGCTGCGGCGTGGTCTTGTAAAAAAGTATCGAAGTCATCAAGTACAACTTCGGTCCATTCAAATGGAGTGTGGTATTTTAATTCAAACATGCTCTGTACTACTTATAACAAGGTGTAAAATAATGCGCAGATTTTAGCGTATATTAGGTAAAAAATCATGCTCCTAAGCCTGTAAAGTTAAACCTTGTAGCGTAACAGTTTATCTATGCGCCCTTTTGCTGTTGATTCAACTTTTAGCGGATGTTTTATATCGTTCCAGGCAGTAACTTTGCCGCCCATATTCATTTTTTCAAAATCTGTTTTATTACTTTTAATCGCTAAAAAATCACAGAGCATTTTGTAGCTTTGCGGTTTTGCTATATTTATTGATAAAAAGCGTTGCTCTTGGTGTTTAAAATAATTTTTAGCGTCATTGATATGCGTGTTATAACAATGCGTTAAGTAACTATCATCGTTTATATTATCAATTGTTAAATTACTAAATGTATTTAAATAACAATGCTTTATATGAATATTAAAGCCACCATCAGTGCGTGTTAAATTAGTATGCATACGTAATAATAATTGCTTTATTGATGGTAGCCATACGTTAAGCTCACGCTCTAAATAAATAAATTTTGCATCCGGATAATACTTATCGAGGGCTTTATAATCATTAAAAATTGGCGTATCGGCAATTGCATGGGCGTTATCAAAACAATTGTTTGTGTAAGCAGTATGCGCTGTTGGTATACCAAACTCTAAAAAAGCATGGCAAACACTTGTAGTGCCTGTACGCGGTAAACCAATAATAAATATTTTGTTATTCATAATTAAATTTAACTAAAGCGGGTTAATAAAATAACTAAAGCACTTATAAGCATAGTTAAAAATGTAGCTATAACACCAATTTGGCGGTACTTTAGGTTTTTTTCTACTATGCCAAAATTATGAAAAACGCGGCCTATAAGTAGCATTGCACCAAGTGCATGGCAATAATGACTCGCTAACCCCTGATATTCTGCTAAAAAAAGCAAAATAATCGCAAACGGTACATATTCCATAAAATTACCATGGGCACGAATTGCCCGTTGCAACTGTGGATTTTCGCCTTCACCAAGTGATATTTGCGCTGCCCTGCGCACGTTTATTACGTTAAAGCTTAAGTAAATATAGTAAAATGCAAGTAATGCAGCGTATGTTGAAATGATCACAGTATTATCCTAATATTTTTGGCAATAATAACACACAAGTTAACGTTCATTATCAGAAGTTTAGTTTACAACTATGCTAAAGTATTAATAATACTCTTATACAATAAAGCATAAGGATTTTATGTTTGTACCTCGCAAAATAGCCGACAGTTATCGAGAAATGATAAATAGTATTGGCTTTTACCCTTCTTTACTTTCAATTGCATTTTTAACCTTTGCGGTTATTACGATGTCGGTTGAATATATGCCCATTATTGAAAAGCTAAAGTCGTTTATATCTGTAGTATTAGTAGATAGCGCCGAAAATGCGCGAACTGTTTTAAGTACCTTAGCCGGCAGTATTATTTCGTTAACTGTGTTTAGTTTTTCAATGGTAATGGTGGTATTAAACTCAGCCAGTGCCAGTTTATCGCCGCGTGTAGTACCTGGATTAATAACCCGGAAATCTCACCAACTGGTATTAGGTTTTTATTTAGGCAGTATTATTTACTCAGTAATTATGCTCATAAATATTAATAAACTCGAGAATGGCGCCATGGCTATACCGGCACTTGGGGTATTATTTGCGCTTATTTTTGGTTTGATTTCGTTAGGGCTATTTGTATTTTTTATTCACTCTATATCTCGCGCTATTCAAGTAGATAATGTTTTAAATGGTTTATTTAGCCAAACAAAAAGTGAAATTAAAACCATTATTAAAAGTCAGCAAGAAGCGCCGCTTAAAAATCTTCCCGACTTTACTGATTGGCATTCTATAAATAGTCAAACTGAAGGCTACTACAAAGGAGTGCACACTGATAAGCTTTGCGCCTTATTATCTGCAGAAGAAATTGAGCTTTATATCACTGTTAAACAAGGTTATTTTACAGTTAAAGGTTATCCATTTTTAAAGTGTAATAAAGATATTTCAAGTAATGATGAGTTAATTGCTAAAATTTTAAGCTGTTTTATTTTTTATATAGAAGAGTATATTAGCGACCATTATCGTTATGGTTTAACGCAAATATCAGAAATAGCCGTTAAAGCGATGAGCCCAGGCATAAACGATCCGGGTACAGCAGTTAAAGCCATTGATATGTTGAGTATTTTATTAATTAAACGACTTTCAATAAGTGATATTAACTACAGCTTTAAACACAGCAAAGATACGCCATTATTATATATACACGAAACCCGCTTTGATGAATTACTACATGATAATTTTACCCCGCTACGTAATTACGCTAAAGGCGATGCGTACGTAATGACTAATGTGTTAGAAGCATTTAAAAATATTTTATTTGTTGCTCACGAAAATTCAGCGGCGAGGGAAAGTTTATTTAATTATTTAAATGCTATTGTTGATGACATTAACGAGCACGTAACGAATGAGTACGACAGGCAGGAAATTAATAATATGCTTAAATCAATTGCCCGTATTAGTAAGCAACAAGGTGATACATTACTGGCACGTTTTAAGCGCCAGTAAGTTATAAACTTAATCTATATAATAAACTGCATAACTAGATGCAGTTATAATGATTTCACCTGCATGATAGGCATCGGGTACATAATTACTCGGTGTACTATCTGAGAGCATCACTTTTTCGGCGCGCATATAAGGGGCTGATTGCACATTTAATGGCTGCATAGATGCGCTATATAAGCCTTTTAACTCTACGCCAAACTCACTGCTAAACTCTTTAGCTGCATCGCGAGTATCTTTTATAGCCAGTTTTTGCGCTTTTTTGTAGAGTTCATCGTAATTGCTTGCTAAAAAACGCGTATGGTTAATTTCGTTAATACCATTGTTTACTAAGTTTTGTAGTAACTCGGGATATTTATTAATGGCATTAAGCTTAACCGTTAAAGATCTGCTAACCCTAAAACCTTTAAATTGTTGCTCACCGCTTTCACGATTATATTGGCTTTCTCGGTTTATTGATATTTGCCCGGCATTAATATCTGCATCACTTACACCTAATGCTGTTACTAATTTTATTGCCTTAGCCATGGTTATATCGGTTTTATTTTTTGCAGCAATTAAATCTTTATCTATTTCGGTAATGCCAACATTTAATAATACATGGTCTGGCATGGTGGTAATTGTTGCCTCACCTTTAACATAAATATGCGGTGTATCGGGTGTGGCCGCAGCAAATGCATTAAAGCTCAGTGCTGCACCTAAAAATAAAGTAAACGTTTTCATAAGTGAATCCTTTTATATTAACCGTAACAACTGGTTATATTACTAACTTTATTAAATTCGCAATCCTTTATTGGTCACTAATTTAATACAAAAAGTATTTACAGCTTGCTATATATTAAGCTTATTAAACACTTTAAGTGGTTAATTACAGATGAACAAGTACAAAAAACAGGCCGTAGCCTGTTTTTTAATTATTACTAAATACTAAGTTGCAGCTTTAAATGCTACTGCGCTTATAGTTACGGTACTTAGGTAACCAGTAGTTTTTATCGATAGCAGCCCATAGTGCGTCGTCAGAAATATCAAGAGCAACGCCCTCTTCAATCGCTTTTTTGCCTACAGCGAATGCAATACGTTTACTTAGGGTTTCAATTTCTGTAAGTGCCGGCAATAAACTCCCTTTACCTGTGTTTGCACGCGGCGATGATTCAGCCAGCATTTCGCTAGAAACACTTAACATAGCATCTGTAATACGCGTTGCTTTTGCAGCTATAACCCCTAAACCAATTCCCGGGAAAATATAACTGTTGTTACACTGCGGAATTGGGAAAAGCTCACCATTATATTCAACTGGGGCAAATGGGCTACCTGTAGCAACAAGTGCTTTACCTTCGGTCCAGTTAATAATATCTATTGGGTGTGCTTCTACCTGTTTTGATGGGTTACTTAATGGGAAAATAATAGGTTGTGCACAACCTGAATACATAGCGCGTATTACTTGTTCGGTAAATAAACCAGGTTGGCCCGAAACACCAATTAAAATATCGGGTTTAGAGCAATGCATTACATCAAGTAATGACGCAAATTCGCCGCTGAACGTCCATTCACTCAAACGAGCTTGTGGTTGCGCTAAAACTTGCTGAAAGTCGCGTAGACCTTCCATACCTTCCGATAACAAACCAAAGCGGTCAACCATAAATACCTGGCTGCGTGCTTGCGCTTCGCTAATACCTTCAAAAACCATTTGGCTTACAATTTGCTCAGCAATACCACAACCCGCAGAGCCAGCACCAACAAATACTACTTTTTGATCTGCTAGGCGTTCGTTTTTAACTCTACACGCAGCAAGCAATGAGCCAACAGTTACTGCAGCTGTGCCTTGAATGTCGTCATTAAAACTACAAATTTCATTACGGTAACGTTTCAGCAGTGGCATCGCATTTGGCTGAGCAAAGTCTTCAAACTGTAATAATACATTTGGCCAGCGACGCTTGATTGCTTTAATAAATAAGTCTAAAAACTCATCGTACTCATCTTGAGTAATACGCTTATGACGCGCACCCATATACATAGGATCGTTTAATAGCTTCTCGTTATTTGTACCCACATCCAGCATTACCGGTAATGTATACGCAGGGCTAATGCCACCACATGCGGTATACAAAGATAGCTTACCAATAGGAATACCCATGCCACCAATACCTTGGTCACCTAAGCCTAAAATGCGTTCACCATCGGTTACCACAATTACTTTTACTTTACCTTTGGTGGCATTGCGTAAAATGTCGTCTATTTGAAAACGATTTTCATATGAAATAAATAATCCACGTGCGCTGCGATATATATCTGAGAATTTTTCACAGGCATCACCCACTGTTGGGGTGTAAATTATTGGCATCATTTCTTCAATATGATCACGCACTAAACGATAATAAAGTGTTTCGTTATTATCTTGAATTGCACGTAAATAAATATGCTTATTAAGATTGTCGGTAAAACTAGAATACTGCTGGTAACAACGCTCTACCTGCTCTTCGATTGTTTCATAACGAGGAGGCAGTAAACCCGCAATATTAAAGTTTTCGCGTTCTTTTTGGCTAAATGCACTGCCTTTATTGAGTAATGGCGTTTCAAGAAGGCCGGGGCCAGAATGATGAATATAAAGATAATTTGGATCGGTATTTGTAGTCATATTTCCAAGCTTTACTTAGTCTTAAGTTATGATCTGCCATTATCGGTGTTAAAGGCTAAATTGCAATGCTATTTAACCTTGTCAGACCATTGAGAATATATAAATGCGCTAATTTTAAACACTAGCTTAGCGCATTTGTATTATACATAATTTAGAATTTTAAAGTGGCGCTTTTATCAGTTAAATCAGACAAAGCCACCCCTTCACGGCGAGGATCGGCGCCGCCTATTAATGTGTTGTTTTTTACTTCAACTGCATGTAAACCAGAATTTAAATCTAAAATTCTAACATTATGACCACGCTTGCTAAGTGCTGGCGCTAATGTTTCAAGCGCAGTGCCTTTTTCAAGGCTAGTGTAGTCGTTACGATTAGTAGTACGTGGTAGATTAATTGCTTCTTGAACAGATAAATCCCAATCAAGCACGCCAATTACCACTTGCGCAACGTAACTAATAATACGGCTTCCGCCAGGAGATCCGACAACCAAACGTAAACTTCCATCTTTATTAAATACCATTACTGGCGACATAGAGCTGCGCGGGCGCTTGCCAGCTTCAACTCGGTTTGCTACAAGCTGGCCGTTTTTACGCGGCGATAATGAAAAGTCAGTCAGCTGATTATTTAAAATAAAACCATTTACCATTACCGTTGAGCCAAAAGCCATTTCTATTGAACTGGTCATAGACACTGCATTACCTTGGCTATCTACAATCGACACATGGCTGGTTGATGGCAATTCGAACGAGTCATCTTTGGCATAACTTAAGTAATCAACTGGGTTACCAGCAACGGCTGTTATATCTTGCTCGGTAATTAGTTTTGCACGTGTGGCTATATAGTTTTTATTTAATAATTCTTTGGTCGGTACTTGGGTAAAATCGGGATCGCCCATGTAAACATCCCTATCGGCAAACGCAATTCTTGATGCTTGGCTAAAGTAATGCAGTGCTTGCTCACCATTTGCTGGCAGTGCGCCCATGTTTTTATGCTCTAATAAGCCAAGCATTTGCAGCACAGCTACCCCGCCGCTACTGGGTGGTGCCATAGAACATACATTATAAACACGGTACTCAATACATACCGCCTCGCGCTCTTTGCTAGTGTAATTAGCCAGATCTTGCTCATTTAATTTGCCAGGCGCTATTTTAGAGTGCTGTACCGCATTAACCATTTGTTTGGCATTAGCGCCCTTATAAAATGCATCAATACCATTACTAGCAATCTCTTTGTATAAATTAGCTAATGGCTGGTTTTTTTTGATGCTACCTATCGCAATTAATTTACCGTTTGGGAAAAAGTAGTCGTTAATTACTGGCATGCTCATTACGCCAGGGTTTAATTGGCGCTGCAGTAAACCGTGTAATCGCGGCGAAACCTCAAAGCCTTGCTCTGCAAGCTCAATGGCTGGTTTAAATAAATCAGCCCAAGGTAGTTTACCGTATTGTTTATGTGCGTTAGCAAAGGCATGTAAAACCCCTGGCACACCTACTGAGCGTCCACCTACTATGGCTTCAATCCACTTCACGGCTTTGCCATGCTTATCTAAAAACAATGTTTCGTCGGCGTTTTCTGGTGCAGTTTCACGGCCATCAAAACTGGTTAATTTGTTGTTTACTTTGTTGTAGTACAGCATAAAGGTGCCGCCACCAATACCTGACGATTGTGGTTCTACTAAAGTCAGTACCAGTTGCGTTGCTATTGCAGCATCAACAGCGCTGCCGCCTTGCGCTAATATTTGCTGCCCAGCACGAGATGCATACGGGTTAGCTGCAACCACCATATATTTATTGCCGCTCACAGCTTGTTTATGTACTAAGCCGGTTGCGGCTTCTGGCTCGCGCGTTTCAATTTGAGTAAGGGGTTGTGCAAATAAAGGAAAAGACGTTGCACATAATGTGATAGCAAGTAATGCGTGATGTTTAAAGTTCATAAAGAGTAAATAACCTAAATTATCAAGAGTTAATTGGCATCTTAAAGTTAAACAGGCACAATATGCAAAAATTAATACTAAAAATTACAATTAAATGCTTAATTTACCAGTGCAACCTCGTTATTTACTCCCTCCTTTATTTTTAATGCTGCTAAGCGTTACTTTTGCTACTTTTGATTTAAATGACTTACTCGAATTTAATCGCGATTTAGTTAGTCAGGGCGAATTGTGGCGAGTTTTTAGCAGCCAATTTGTTCATGCTAACTGGGCACATTTGGCGCTAAACTGCGGCGGTATTATTTTAATTTGGTTACTACATGGCGAATATACGTCGCCTAAACGCTACGCTATTAATATTAGCTTATTGGCTCTGTGGTGCGGCTTAGGTGTTTACTGGTTTTGCCCCAGTATTTATATTTACACTGGGCTAAGCGCACTGTTACATGGCGTTATTATTTGGGGCGCAGTTAAAGATACAACACTTGAGCTTAAGTCGGGCTATTTATTGTTTATTGGGGTGTGGCTTAAAATAATATTTGAGCAGCTAAATGGTCCTAATGCCGATATTGGTAAGCTTATAAACTCAACCGTTGCAATTGACGCGCACTTAATTGGTGCTATTGGTGGTACTTTGTTAGCTGCACCTTTATTAGTTAACTACATTAAAAACAAAAACTAAATATAAAAAACGCCACTTAAAAGTGGCGTTTTAGGTGTAACTTGTTATTAATCGTTACAGGGTTTCTTTAAACAGTTTATAAATACGGCGATATTCATCTAACCAGCTCGATGGCTGCACAAAACCGTGCGGCTCTACCGGAAAAATAGCCGTTTCAAAGTTTTCTTTTTCAAGCTCAATTAAACGCTGTACTAATCTAACCGTATCTTGAAAAAACACGTTGTCGTCAACCATAGGCGCATTAATTAATAAGCGTTTGTTTAAACCCTCAGCATAGTAAATAGGCGAACTGCGCTCATATGCAATTGGATCAACATCCGGATGATTTAATATATTTGCCGTGTACGGCGCATTATAATGAGCCCAATCGGTAACGGGGCGAAGTGCAGCACCCGCTTGAAACAATTCTGGCGCGGTAAATAACGCCATAAAGGTCATAAAGCCGCCATAAGAGCCGCCATACGTGCCTACAGCTTGCGTATTTACGTTGGCATTTTCTGCCATCCATTTAACCCCATCAGCTAAATCTTGGGTTTCGGGTGTACCCATTTGACGATAAATTGCCGTACGCCAATCACGTCCATAGCCTTTAGATGCGCGGTAATCCATATCCATTACTACATAACCTTCGTCAGCTAATAACGAATGAAACATAAACTCACGAAAATACCCAGACCAGCCCAAGTGCGAGTTTTGTAAGTAACCTGCACCGTGGTTAAAAATAACCGCTTTACGCTTTTTACCCACTTCGCCCTCTACATAATCAGCCGGATAGTACACTTTTGCGTAAATCGGTTGATCAGTATGGCTAGATGGCACTGCAATTATTTTAGGGGCTGTTAGCTTTTTAGCTAAAAACTCATCCGAAACCGTATGTGTTAACCGGGTAACCTGTGTGTTTGCTTTTGCATCAGCCACATACAACTCAGTTGGTAACATAATTGTTGAGTGCTTTAACAACAGCTTGGTTTGATCAGGGCTAAGTGTATAGTCGGTCATACCGTTAAGGTCGGTTACTTGCTCGTTTTTACCGGTTAGTGGATTTACACGGTAAATTTCGTATAGGCCTGGGTGTTCAACGTTAGCCTTATAATAAATAGCACTGTTATCGTCGGTAAGCGTAAGGTTAGATACTTCAAACTTACCTGTTGTTAGCGCTGTTGCTTTACCATTTAACGGCTTTTTATAAAGCTGACTGTAACCCGACTGCTCTGATAAATAATATAAGGTGTTAGAGTTGTGTAGCCAGCCAAAATCGTTAAAAGCATAGGCTATCCAAGCGTCGTCATGTAAACGATGTTGCGACACTAACTTATTATTTTTAAAATCGACGGTTGCTAACCAGCGATCTTTGTTATCCCACGCTTCTAGCATTATTGCTACGTTTGAGCCGTCGTCGTTCCAAATTATAGGGCTTTGATCCCAGCCCCAATCGCTAATTAAATTTATACCACGCGGCGATTTTTTAGACTTATACGTTTTACCATCACGGGCATAGTTTTCTTTTTTAACCGCTGCTAATACGTCTTCATCAAAGCCCGGTAGGGTATCAAAGCTTAAGGTATTTTGACTTTTATCGTTTAAATTAATGTATACCAGCTCTGAGGTTTGCGACTTTTCGTCAGCTACTCGGCGGCGCGCTTTTTTAGGTTCAATGCGGGCATCATCGGTAATATAATTTGGCATTATATCGCTATCATCGCGCCAATCTCTTTGCTCTTGCACTACCACTAATAAAGCATCACCATTTGGCGATAACTGCACGTCTTTTACACTATTACCTTTGCCTAAATAAAACTCAGTATTAGCAATTGAGCTATTTTGCTGCTTAAGCTGTGCTTTGCGTGCTTGTTTATCTTTATTGTTTTTATGCGTTAGCGCTATGTAATCAATAAGTTTGTGCTGCTCTTTAGCAATATAACTGCTTGGCTCTGTAATGCCTTGGGGCTTATCTGCCAGTTTTAAATTAGCAATTTCAGTGGTTAAGCCTGAGCTTAAGTCAACTTTAAAAAATGTATTACCTTGACGATAAGCTAAGCTGCCATCATTTAAAAATTGTGGTTTAGATTCAGTGCTAGAGGTATGCGTTACTTGTTGAATTGCACCTGTTGTAACGCTTTTTACAAATATATTACCCTCAAATACATAGGCTTGCAGGGCTTTATTTTTTGAATAAACAGCTTTATTTGCACCTACAGTGTGCAGTTTATTAAGTGCTATTTGCTCTGCGCTTTGGCTTGTAATTGATTGGCTAAATAAGTTACGTAACTCATTACCTTGCTCTTTACGTGCATAAATAATGGTAGCAGAATCACTGACCCAAAATGCGCGCTCTGGTTGACGTCCAAGCCAATCGGGATGGGCCATAGCTTGCTCTAACGTTATTTTAGTAGAGCCCATATCGGCGGGGGTATTAACAACGGCAGCAACAGGAGACGTTGTTACATTATTTTGCGTAGCTGTTGAAGATGATGCAGTTGCTTGACACCCTGCTAAAAAAACACTTGAGGCAACAGCCAGTGCTATTAATGTTTTGGACGATGAGATATTAAAAATCATAGTGCTTCTTAACGGTAATTATAATTAAGCCGTATTTAAGCAGAAGCACTTTGGTGATTGCAATTTTTTAAGACAAACGCCGGTGTAACTGAGTTAGGTTGCTTATTCTAAGCGTAAATCTAGCCAAACTAGTCGATGATCACTCGACGCATTTCTGTCTTTAATTAAGCGGTATAGCTGGCTATTTTTAGTTGGCCAAAATACCCCACCATCAATAATTTTTAACCCATAATGCGATGGCAAAACATAGTCAACCCGTGCTTGCCAACTTGCACTGTAATTTTTAGCATGGCTGTGCTGTGGATATTGCTCTTTTGCGCCAGCACTTTGCGGTATAAAACTGGCGTTTACAAGCGGATGCTTAAGTAGCTGATCTGTAGTTATAGTTCGCTGTTTATCACCCTCAGGGGCGGCATTTAAGTCACCTAAAATAACAAACCGAGACTGAGCATTTAAACCGCCTTTTTTACCTTTATCGTCATAAATATAATCGGCATTATTAATGTAGTCTGCAACTAACCTTACTTCATCATGGTTACGCTTACCGTTTCTGTCCTCTAAGCCATCAAAAACCGGCGGGGTTGGGTGCGATGCAAGTATGTGTACCGTTTTATTATTAACTGATATGGGTAAATCCCAAAAAGATTTTGAGCTCAAACGAATGTTTTGCCATTCTTGCTCGTTATACCAGTTTTTGCCTGTGGTTGGATCGATAGGCATTTGCGCATTAGGCATATCTTTATATTTAAAAGTTTGCAGCGTTCGTACTTTATCTAAATCGATTGGATAACGAGATAAAACGGCCATACCGTAATGGCCTTCAAAAAAACCAAAACCGTGAGCGTCGCCCATTATTCCTATTTTTTTACCGTCGTTATCTAAATCAAACTCAGTGGCTAAACCGGTATTAACCGGCGCAATATAAAAATAAGGATAGTCTATTGCCGCTTGATTATTTTGACTCACGTTTAAATAATGGCTTTTAAAGTACGCTATACCCTGCTCTTTTGGCACATAGTCAAACTCGTTTAATAGTATTATATCGGGGCGAACACGTTGAATTATTTCGGCAATATTTTTAATTTGTGAATGCTCTGCTTTAAGCGCGCTAACCAAAGAATCGCTTTTTACAGGGGTTTTTCTTGGTGTATAGTTAGTTGCATCCATACTTACATTAAAGGTGGCAACACGCAGTTGCGCCGCTGCAACGTAGTTGCTTAGCAGTAAACAAAACAACGTACTACCCAAAGTAATACTACTTAAATTACCTTTCATTATATCAACCCATCTAAAATTAATAATAAAATAACACTACTTACCACTATCCATAATAAAATTGCCATTATAAAGGGCTTAAGTCCGGCTTGTTTTAGTACTGCTAATGATAGGCCACTACCAATTAAAAATAATGTAACTATAAGCAATTGTTTAGCAACTATATTAATAACGCTCCATACAGGTGAAAACTGTGGCAAATAAGTATTAATAAGTGCGGCGAGTACAAAGCCAACAATAAATAGTGGAATACTGGCTTTTTCATCTGAGCGTAAAAACACCCCAGCAAGCGCAGTATAAGGAATGATCCACATAGCGCGGGTTAATTTTACTGTGGTGGCAATGCTTAGTGCCACAGCGCCATAAGTAGCGGATGCACCTACAACACTGCTGGTATCGTGAATAGCTAAAGCAGCCCACATGCCAAATTGCTGCTCGGTTAAATTAAAATAATGGCCAATGGCCGGAAACAACAGTAAGCCCACGCCATTGAGCATAAATACTACGCCAAGTGCCACAGCCACTTCATGATCTTTTGCTTTAATTACCGGTGCCATAGCTGCAATAGCACTGCCACCACAAATAGCAGTGCCAAATGAAATTAATACGCCGGTATTGCGGTTAAGTTTAAATACTTGGGTAAGTATTTCACCTAAGCCAATTATTGCGGTAATACTCACAATAGTGAGCACTAAAGAGCTGCTACCCACTTCAATTACCTGATTAAAGTCAACGGCAAAACCAAGCCCGACCACCGCTGCTTTTAACATCCACTTACTGGCTTTTTGCGAAAGCTCGGCAAACGGATTACCTAATGTCATAGCAAAAGCAGCGCCTATTACCAGTGCACTACCAGCGCCAATAAAAGGAGTGATACATAATGCTAAAAGAATTAAAAACAATGGCTTTTTGAGTGTTAATGGCATGCTGTATTACGCTCGAATTATTTTATCAGTTAACTTGTGTACTAAAGGTGCAACTAGAATAACTGTAGGAAATGCGATAGAAAATGCAAATACCCATGCTTTGAGCCATATAGTTATAATATTATCGACCATTCCCACGTTAAATAATGAGATCACAAAAGACATAAAGCCCGACATTAATAGTGCCATTAAAAATGCAAACACAACATTGCGGTATTTAGGGTTAAACATAGGTGTAGCCTTTGGCGTTAAGCAATAAATTGAGATGTCCCAATTTATTGCTTATTTTTAGTTGAGTATCAAAGATGTACTCGTGGCTAAAATACCTGGGTAGGCTTGTTCTGGTAAACACTCGCTAAGTTCAGCTAAGCGCTCACCTAGTTGATGTAGACTTTGAGCTGAGACATTAATATGACCCATTTTACGCCCTGGTTTTACTGTTTTACCGTACCAATGACTAGTTACATCAGTCACTTCTAAAACTGCAGTAGGAATACTGGCTTGGCCAAGCACATTTATCATCGCAGTGGCGTGTTTAAGCTCAGTATTACCCAGAGGCAGCCCTGCAACCGCACGC
The DNA here is from genome assembly GCF_040308885.1 of Pseudoalteromonas sp. 120-MNA-CIBAN-0494. NCBI lineage: Bacteria > Pseudomonadati > Pseudomonadota > Gammaproteobacteria > Alteromonadales > Pseudoalteromonadaceae > Pseudoalteromonas > Pseudoalteromonas sp. 120-MNA-CIBAN-0494. The sequence goes on along the minus strand of NZ_JBEOOE010000003.1, from coordinate 176,724 downwards.
ATATGGTTTTCAAACTGCGAGCAATGGCAACCTTGCTGTGTCCAGTGGCCTGAGTTGTGTACACGCGGGGCAATTTCGTTTACCAGTAAAGTGCCTTTAACGTCAAAAAACTCAATTGCCAATACACCCACATAATTAAGCTCATTCGCTAATTTAGTAAAGGCATCAATAGCTTGCTGCTCTACATGGCTATTATTTAAACCTGCTACCGATAAGGTTAATACACCATTGGTGTGCTGGTTTTCGGTTAACGGATAAATTGCAACATTACCGTGTTTATCGCGTGCACCAATAATAGATACTTCACGATCGAACGGAATCATTTTTTCAGCAATAATAGTATGAGGTGCATGTGCTGTGCCTGAGGCAATAAAATCAGACATTTGAGCCCAAATTTCATCAATTTGATCGTCAGACTTTAATCGCCATTGGCCTTTACCATCGTAGCCTGCTTGACAGGTTTTAATAACTAAAGGTTTACCTAGGTTTTTAACCGCAAGCTCAAGGTGCGCTTTTTCAGTAATAAGTTGATACGGTGCGCACGCTACAGCTGTTTTATCTAGTAGTGCTTTTTCGATTTGGCGATCGCCACCGGTTTTAATGGCCGCTTTACCCGGATAAAACTTATTGCTATTACAACAAAGTGTTAATACATCGTCAGGTATATGCTCAAACTCAGCAGTAATTGCATCTGCGTTTGCTATGGCTTGCTCTAATGTGGTTGAGTAAACTTCGCCTGTGAGTGGGTGCACAATTTTTTGGCTGCCTACATCGTACGCAACCACGTTTAAATTAAGTGGCGCGCCAGCAAGGCTCATCATGCGTGCTAATTGCCCTGCACCTAAAATTAAAATAGTCATTATTACTCTGCAGGATTAGGGTTAGCTAAAATAGTGTCGGTTTGTTCTTTACGAAACGCTTCAATTTTTGCGAATATTTCAGGGTTTTGACACCCTAAAATTTGCGCTGCAAGTAAACCTGCATTAGCAGCGCCAGGCTCACCAATAGCTAATGTCCCTACCGCAACACCTTTAGGCATTTGGCAAATAGAAAGTAGCGAATCAATACCATTAAGCGCTTTTGATTTAACTGGCACACCAAGTACTGGTAATGAGGTAAATGCAGCTGCCATACCCGGCAAATGGGCCGCGCCGCCTGCGCCTGCAATTATAACTTTAATACCACGGTCGCTTGCTGAGCTTGCGTAATCAGCAAGGAGTTGAGGAGTTCGGTGGGCAGAAACTACTTTTGTTTCGTACTCAATGCCAAATTTTTCTAGCATAAGCGCCGCATGTTCCATGGTTGGCCAATCTGATTTAGAACCCATAATAATGCCAACTTTCATAAATACTCCTCAGTAATATACTATTTTAACTAGCGGACCTATGTCCGCTTTTATGGCGGGTATTATACCCAAAAGTCATTAAATTGCGACTAACAAAAACAAAAAAAGCCATGTTAAACATGGCTTTTTAAAGTTAGCAGTAAAGCGCTATTTACGCCTCTTTACTTGCTAGGTACTCTGCGTAGGTACCTCTAAAGTCAATAACCTTACCGTCTTTAACTTCCCAGATACGCGTAGCAACCGATGATACAAATTGGCGATCGTGAGACACAAACAATAAAGTACCTTCGTAGGCTTCAAGTGCTAAGTTAAGTGCTTCAATAGATTCCATATCCATGTGGTTGGTTGGCTCATCCATTAGTAATATATTTGGTTTATGCATCATAATTTTACCAAATAACATACGGCCTTGCTCACCACCCGATATTACTTTAACCGACTTTTTAATATCGTTTTGAGAGAATAACATACGGCCTAAAAAGCTGCGCACCACTTGCTCGTCGTCGCCTTCTTGCTGCCATTGCTCCATCCACTCAAATAAGTTCATACCGGTGGCAAATTCATCTGCATGATCTTGCGCGTAATAACCAATATTGGCATTTTCAGACCACTTAAACTCACCCGATTTAGGCGCTAAACGCCCAGCAAAGGTATTTAACAGTGTTGTTTTACCTACACCGTTTTCGCCAATAATAGCAATGCGTTCACCTACTTCTACTAAACCTTCGAGGCCAGAGAACAAAGTGTTGTCGCCAAAACCTTGGCTAAGGTTAGTCATTTCTAGCGCATTACGGAATAATTGTTTTTCTTGATCGAAACGAATAAATGGCGTTTGACGTGATGACGCTTTAACTTCATCTAACTGAATTTTGTCGATACGTTTAGCACGCGACGTTGCTTGCTTAGCTTTTGACGCATTAGCAGAAAAACGTGATACAAATTGTTGAAGTTCAGCAATTTGGTTTTTCTTTTTGGCGTTTTCACTTAACAGACGCTCACGTGCTTGCGTTGCAGCAAACATGTATTCGTCGTAGTTACCTGAATAAATACGCAGCTCACCGTAATCAATATCGGCCATGTGGGTACAAACCGAGTTTAAAAAGTGGCGGTCATGCGATATTATTATCATGGTGCAATCGCGTTGGTTCAATACATCTTCTAACCACTTGATTGTATAAATATCCAAGTTATTAGTAGGTTCATCGAGTAGCATTATTTCAGGATCTGAAAACAGTACCTGTGCTAAAAGTACACGCAATTTAAAACCTGGCGCAATTTCTGACATAGGGCCATAGTGTTGCTCAGTAGCAATACCTACACCTAATAACAACTCACCCGCTTTAGATTCTGCAGAGTAACCGTCCATTTCGGCAAATTCAGTTTCCAAATCTGCTACTTTCATGCCATCCGCTTCGCTCATTTCAGCTAAAGAGTAAATGCGGTCGCGTTCTTGTTTAATTTCCCATAACTGCTTGTGACCCATGATCACAGTATCAATTACAGAATACTCTTCGTACGCAAACTGGTCTTGGTTTAGTTTAGCAACTCGTTCATTTGGATCAGTGCTAACGTTACCCGAAGACGGCTCAAGCTCACCACTTAGAATTTTCATAAATGTTGATTTACCGCAACCATTAGCACCGATCAAACCGTAACGGTTGCCGTCGCCAAATTTTGCTGAGATGTTTTCAAATAATGGTTTAGCACCAAATTGCATGGTGATGTTAGCTGTACTAATAATAGCGCTACCCTCCAAGGGAGACATGATGTATTTTAATTGCGCGCAGTTTAAACCAAATTCATCGTTTTTTCTATGAAAGTTTAAAGGCTAAATACGCAAATAAGAGCCTACTTTAATAACTATAATTAAGTTGTGAAATATTACTTAACGCACACTAGGTAACGCACCTTACAAAGCGATTAAATTGCCGCATAATTAAACAAATATCAATTTTGAAAAGTTAGCAGCTCCTTATATTTGTATCCAAAAACAACATCAGTCAGCAATTGATATTGCTGCTGGTGCGTATTTAATTAATAAATTTTTGCTGACTGAATTTCATTCGCCGTTGTTAACATCTGCAAAATTATTTAATACAACTGTTTAACCTGTTTGTTAGCTTGTTTGTCGCATTTAGTTTTTATTAAAAATATTTTTGTATATATTGATGATATAAAAGCCACTTAGAGCTTTTGCACTACCCTTCACTTTTTAGCCAACTTGAAAAAAATTCACCTTTATTTTTTTAATTTCTAATACCAAACAACTACCCAGCAACTCAAAGCATTAAAAAAAGTAACACTACAAAAACAAAATTAACGCTTGGTGAGTATTTGCCATTTATTTTGTTTATTGCGGGTGATTATTTTTAACTTTTGAGCATATTATTGCTTTGTTAGTCTTCAACCCCACAGATATACCCCAATAAAAAAGCATCAAATTTACACAAGGCAACAAATGATAAATAACAAGTTAGCAACTCTACTAAGCGTAAGTATTTTAGCGGCTCCAGCTGTATCAGCAGTAGAAGTTTATAAAGACGATAAAAATGCTGTCTCTATTGGTGGTTATATTGACGTTCGTGCGATCAATACCCAAAACCAAACTGAGATAGTAAATGGTGCCTCGCGTATTAACTTTGCTTTTAAACGCCAATTAAAAAATGATTGGGAAGCACTGGCCTTAATTGAATGGGGTGTAAACCCTGTTGGTAACAGTGATATTGTTTATAATAACCGTTTTGAATCTATTCAAGATGAGTTTTTATATAACCGCTTAGGTTATGCCGGCTTATCGCATGATAAATATGGTCAAATTACCATTGGTAAACAATGGGGTTCGTGGTTCGATGTTGTTTACGCCACCAACTACAGCTATGTGTGGGATGGTAACGCAGCAGGTGTTTACACATATAATAAAGACGATGGCGCAGTAAATGGTACCGGTCGCGGTGATAAAACGCTGCAATATCGCAATACTTACAACGACTTTGAATTTAGCGTACAAACGCAGCTAAAAAACAGTGAGTTTTACACTTGTGATGTAAGCAATATTACAGAAGCACAGTGCCAAACAAAATGGGAAGCTGGCGATGCGACAGCACAAAAAGTAGAGTTTAATTACACTTTTGGTGGCGCAGTAACTTATAACGTAACCAATATGCTTACGTTAACTGCCGGCATTAACCGCGGGGAGTTTGACTTACACTTTGGCGATGGCACAACTCGCTCAGTAGAAGATATAATTTATGGCGCTGGTATTATTTGGGGTAACATTAACGCACCAGGTTTATACGCTGCCGCTAACATTAATAAAAACGAAAACCATGATACCGACAATCTGGGTCGCTTAATTAAAGAAGCAGTTGGTATAGAAACATTTGTATCTTACCGTTTCGATAATGACTTTAGACCATTTATTGCATACAACCTTTTTGATGCTGGCGACGATTACGTAATTCAACCTAACTTTAACGCCGACCCTAACGATGTATTTAAGCGTCAATTTGCCGTTATTGGTGTTCATTACTTACTTGACGACAATACCCAGCTTTACATAGAAGCACGTAAAGATTTTGGTGACTTTGAAAGTGCTAATAAAGAACAACAAGCACTTATGGAACAATCGGAAGATGACGGCATCGCAATTGGTTTTAGGTATATACTTTAAAGCCTAACATAGCTTTATAAAGGCCTTGTTATAGAGCATAACAAGGCCTTTTTTATTGATTTTAAGTTTATAGTATCACTCAGCCATGCTGCTTTGAATGTCTATTTTGGCGCTTAAAACTATATTTACAAATGTTGTACTTACGTCATTTTTTAAATTGAATTTGTAGTGGACTTTGCGTACTTACATTCTCTAGCGTTATAAAATGACATCCTCACTGTAAAATTTCTTGTGCACAATACAGTCCTATCACCCCACTCCTAAACATTACAATCTCGGTTACTAATGTTTGCATATGCCTAGGTTTGCTAACACTATTTGGCGAAAACCCGACTTGTTTACTTTCACATTTATGGCCTTGATTAACAAGAGCAACTAGCTTATCTGGATAGACCGTATGGCTAATAAATTCATTGCTAATTGTGCTTCTTAGTAATGGCCTTGAAAACGCTATATCAATTTGCTCTGTAGCTGTCATTTCAAATAACGTTACGTGCACTTGCATATAGTAGGTTTTATAAGTGCGGACCAAAGCCACCATAAAGGTTAAACACGCCGAACTCAAATATGCAATTTAAGTGAACCGGATAAGTCTCATGAACTCATGATATTGTAATTTGAGATAAATATCAGCGCTTAGCATTTACTACTGCCCTGCTACTTTATAAATTTAACTCCTTTGCTAAGGTATTGCTCCCCCATGATAAGTATGATGTGTTCTTTATTGTGTTTACTTATAAATAATTACAGTAATTACGGAGGTAACGTTTAGATTTAAACCGGCTATTGTAGCACGTTAACTCTATAATAATTTATACCAAAGTGAACTGTTATCACTATTTTGTACACTACACTTTGGCGTAAATCCTAGCTTTATTAGCAAAGCGTGTGAACGTTGGTTGTGTGTACTCACCTCAGCATACAAATGTTTTAATTGTAATGCAGGCATTACTGCCATAAAACCTAAAAGCACTTCTTGCATAATTCCTTGTTGCCAAAAATCTGGGTGTAGCTCAAAACCTATAAAAGCAGTTTGCTTGTCTGTATTTATTTTGTACAAACCAATTGAGCCTAACAATTGGCCATTGCTGTTATGCTCAATTGCTAAGCGCAATACACCCCCTTCGTAATAGCCGCTAATATCGTTTTGTATTAATTGCTTTACCTGTTGCTGGCTAAGCGGTGTTTGGTAATCGTTATATTGAGACACTAAAGGATGATTTAAAATGCCAAACAAAGCTGCGCCATGTTTGTGAGTTATTAAACGCAACGTAACTCGCGGTAGTGTTATTGTTTTAAACATGCAATTACCAAAATTATAAATTTTTGAGCTACCTACTACTTAAATTCAATATTTGTAGTAGGTAGCTATTAAGCAATAAATAGCACTTTATATAACAGTATTATTAACTTACCATACTGCATTAACAAGCAATATATTGAGAGTAATTAGCCATGAGTGACGATTTTAAAGTAATACAGCCCACTACCACGGTTTATTGCCCTGAGCGCGGCGAAGGTTGGACCCTAACGGGGATTACTAATATTAACGAGTTCACTTCGGTGATGTTTGACGGCACGCGCTACACCCTTCCCGCTCGCGAAATTATAGAGCAGTTATTGCCAAACCAATTAGCAAGAGAGCAGCAAAATAAATAACGACTTTTTAGCTTACATAAATAACCAAAAGGCTGCTTTGATAAAAAGCAACCTTTTGGTTTTAAATTAAATCTGCGAGATTATAAAAGTTAAAATGCATCATCTTCACTGTATACATTAACACCAAGCTCAGCATCAGCATCTTCAAAAACTTTAAAAATAATTGGCTTACAACACACCTGGCAGTCTTCAATATACTGTTGGTCTAAATCTGCAGCATCTAGTAAAACGTCAATTGTTTCGCCGCAATAAGGGCAGCCAATCGATTTTTCGGTTAATTGATTCATTTACACACCAACCATTATAAATAAAGTTATTTTAGTTAAAATGCAGCTATTAGACAACATATCCTAAGTATTACACTGTTCTAATTTTTATAGCATTTACGCGAGTAAATATTATCGCTTATAACCAGGCTACTGGTTTATTTTAATGCGCTTAAATAAGGCAATAAACTCTAACTTGAGAGTTAGATAAACAAACTAGAACCTGTAGAATGAACAAATACATGTTTGCTATAATAATAACAATGCAGATTATTAATTGAGCATGCTCACAATAAAAATGAGCGCACTCAATTACTATTTACTTAATTTAGTAAGTAGCGAATAGTCAATAAGCATTTTCAAGCTTAAAATAGGGTACTCAATTGTTTTTAATGCAGTTTTATAAACACTTATTTTGCACTTACAAACATTACTTAATAAAACTAGTAGAGAGCAATACACAAATATAATGGATAAAAAACAGAGAACACGTAATAAAATTTTAGCATCTGCTTGGGAGTTATTTTTATTACAAGGTTACGAGCATACCTCAACCCGAGAAATTGCAACAGCTGCTGGTGTGGCTGTGGGCACTGTATTTAGTCATTTCGAAAATAAAATAGACTTATTAATTGCCGGAATGCAGCAACAAATTACCGCTATAATTAATCAAGCTCGCGCATCCGATAAACAACATTCTCCTAGATTAAAGCTGCGTCATTATGCACATCCCCTGTATTATTTTTATTGTGAAAACAGTGAATTTAGTAAAATACTTATCAGTAATGTTATTTGGCAAGCAACCTTTTTTAGTGAGCAAGTAAGCCTGTTTAAACAGTTATTATTTCAGCAGCAAACTCAAATTGATGACGTAAAAGCAAGCGTAATGATTGACTGCTACTTTATGACTTTAATTAGCGGGTTAAACGAGCAATCTCCCAATGCCGATGCTATGTTAAGGCAACTTACCCAAAAAATAGCCTTGCTATAAACAGAGCACTATATAATTACTGGTAACTAAAACGTAGCATCGCTATGCGTTAAGCCCCGCCCTTTACTTATGATAAAGAAAACATAAAGATTAGCGCTATTGCTAAACTATACTCACCCACAACAAAGCACGATGTGTTCTTTTTGCTCATAACTTTGTCCATTAAAGCTAATAGCATTCAGTATAAATAAAATAAGCTCTGAATAAGGAGTTTAATACACTAGCCATTTCTTATTAAACTCCTATTCTGCACTTTAATAAGTACAGGTAATATTATACACCCCCAAACAACCACTGTATATAAATACAGTTACCTGCAATATTGTAACCCAGCTAAGTAAACCGGCACCATTTAAAGTTAAAATTTTATATATAACAACCTATTATAAAACTGAATTTATACATAAAGTTTATTATATAAAAACAAACACTGTACGCACACAGTCAACGCCATTTGTGCTAAATATCTTACTTCCCTACTTTTTAAATACATACCCCCACCAGCGGTATTGGCAGTTAACATTTTATAAGCTTGTGTACTAAGCACCTACCCGCTATCTTTTTGCTAATGCCTAGTTGTGATCCACCGGCAATAAGCATTTTATTAGTTTTACTGTTCTTAAAATTAGCTAACAAGCTTTGCGTTAGTCTCAAAAATAGGGTTTAGGCTTTAAAGTGGGTTTTATTAAAGCGGCCTCATTCACTAAAGCGCGTTGCGGCTTACAAATAAAAATGAAATACGTTTTACTAATAGCGGGTCTAGTAACTATACCAATATATTTATTTATACATTCATCAAACAGATGCGAGATTTTATGAAAAGAATATTAGCCTTAGCGTTAACATCATCCGTTATATTTTATGCCTCGCTCGCCCATGCAAACAAAACCGAAAAAGCCGTTTTAGCCGGAGGTTGCTTTTGGTGTATGGAAAGTGATTTTGAAAAGCTAGCAGGTGTAACCGATGTAATATCGGGTTTTACGGGAGGTAAACTTAAAAACCCAACTTATAACGGCAATCATCGTGGTCATTATGAAGCTGTAGAAATTACTTACGATCCTGCAATAGTTAGCTATAAAGCTATACTCGAGCATTACTGGGTAAACATTGATCCCTTTGATGCTAAAGGCCAATTTTGCGATAAAGGGCCAAGTTACTTAAGCGCTATTTTTGTAGCTAACGAGCAAGAGCGCAAATTAGCAGTGCAATCTAAACAAGCAGTGAGCAAACAGTTCCCAAATAAAACCGTGGTTACCCCTATACTAAACACCAGTACTTTTTACCCAATTAAAGGCGATGAAAGTTACCATCAAGATTATTATAAAAACAATCCTATTCGCTACAATACCTATCGCTGGCGTTGTGGGCGCGACAACCGCCTAGAAGAAATTTGGGGCGATAAAGCAAGCCACTAAAGTACCCACAATAAAATACCTTACTCAATACTAGATTAACTAACAGGCTGCTTATATTAACCAGCCTGTTATACGTTTTTAAAATACGTGTAAGGTATTAAAACTTAAACGAGGCAGAAAATCTAACACTACGAGGCGTGCCTGGTTGCACCCAAGCGTCTGAAAATGAGCTGATATAATAAGTTTCATTAAATAAGTTATCTAGCTCCCCTGTTAGCGTTATTGAGTCTGATACGGCGTAACGCATAAATGCCCGAGCAGTTATATAACTTGGCAGTGTAAAGTCGGTACCAAAAAAGCCATTTCGATCTCCCACATAAAGTAAACCACCACCCAATTTTAGTGTTTTTCCATTCACTTCTGTCGACTTTACCAACTGTAAACTCAATTGATGCTGAGGAATATTTAACAGCGAGCTGCCTGCAGCTATATTTAGGCCAAAGTTGCTATCGTAAAATGAATTTTTGGTTGTTGCATCAACATAAGCATAAGACGCCCACAGGTTTAAGTTATTCGTTAGTTGACCATTTATATCAATTTCAAACCCTTTACTTTGCGCCTCCCCAATAGCGGCACTGGTAAATGCTGTTGGATCGTCTACTACCAACATATTTTGTTGCTCAACTTTAAATAAGGCTAAGGTGCCCACCAGCGCACCGTTATTTAAACTAACCTTAACGCCTACTTCCTTTGAAGTTGTTTGGTTTGGTTTAAAGCCGTTTCCCTGGGCGTCGGTACCCGAAAGCGGACGAAAGTTTTCACCATAAGCCGCATAAGCCGATATAAAGTCAGACACCGCATACACAGCCCCTAATTGCGGACTAATACGCGATTCTGTTTGTTTATACCCTGTATTAGTTAAACGATTATTAAGTGTTTGCTTAAAATCGTCTAAACGCGCGCCAAGACGTATATCTAGCTTATTGGTTAAACTTATTTGATCTTGTATAAATACGCCCAATGATTGCTGAATTTCAATACGATCAGTATGAGTGGTGGGTGCAGGTAGCGCATAAGCACCATACTCTGGGTTATATACATTAATATATTGATCGCCCTTTACCTGTAGTAAAAACTGATCGTTTTCAAATTTATCGGTATCAGCCCCTATAGTTAAACGATGCTCAAACCCTGCAAAATTAATATCGCCAGTAACTTCGCCGCGTAAAACCTTATAGTTTGCACTGTAATCTCGATAACGCCTAAAGCGATTAACCTCATCATTCACTACACCTGCAAAACCAGTTTCAGTGGCAAAACCGGTTAACTTAGTATCACGGTAATTAGCAGCAATTAATACACTCCAGTCGTCATTAATATCATGCTTAAGTTCAAGCTGATGGCCAATTACTTGTGCTGTAATAGGGCCATCACCCGGCTCACCTAAAAATCGGTTTGCAGGAATAACCCCAAGCTCACCATTTATTGCTAACACTCCTCTATCAAAAGGTATTGTTTGCTTACTGTATTCAAGTTCGTAAATCAGTTCACTATTGTCGTTAATATACCAAGCTACTGATGGGCTAACGCCTTGTTTGGTTTTTTTAATGGTGTCTCTAAAGCTATTTGAATCTTCATAAAAACCGATCAGTCTAATTGCAACATCATCAGAAACCCCAGTGGTGTAATCTATATCAGCCCTATAGGTATCCTCACTTGCAACAGCAAGTTTTAGTTCGCCTGCGGTATCAAATGCTGGCCGTTTAGTTATTAAGTTAACCACTCCGCCAGGTTCTCCCCGACCAAATAACGCAGCACGCGGCCCTTTTAGCACCTCAACCGAGGCAATACTTGACAGATCTCGCGTACCACCCAAGCCCCAGCCTATATTAAAGCCATTAACTAAGTAGTTACTCGAGAGGTTTTCATCTCCTGTAAAACCACGTAAAGCAAAATTATTTAACAGGCCACCAAAGTTATTTTGCCTAGCAACCGAAGCAGATAGATCCAATGCTTGGTTTAAATCCCATGCGCCAGCATTTTCAAGCGTTGCTAAATCGATTGTTTGCTCAGCTTGTGGTGTTTCTAAAGGCGTAAAGTTACTGCTGTATACATGGCGCGAGCCTATCACTGCAACCCTCTCTATAGCTGTATTAGCCTGATTAAATAGCGGTGGTTGCTCAAAGGCTGAGCTTGTTTGGCTGGTAAATAAGAAAACTAAACAAGCAGATAAATAAGTAAGCTTACGCTCTTTAAAATTGGTGTTCATTGTTAACCTTGTTAATTACATAACTAAAATTGAATTGCAGCCTAAAGCAGTAACTAGTGCTTAGTACTTATAGGCTGTTTGCAAAGCTTGGCATGTGAGGTAATGCCGCTTTTGTTGGATTACGTTTAAAGCATTGACGTTTATAAACGTGCTGTAGCTTATAAACTGGTTATACAAATTTACGGCCATAGCCGTGTGATTAGAATTAATTAACTTACAAAATGACATGCCTAGCGTGATCATCACCAGCGGCGTGTAATTAATACTAAATACCCAGGTACGTGCTCATATAAGCATTCGTGCGGTACGTATGATTTAAGGTGTAGCCGTAGGCTAAAATAAATTCGGTGTGTTTGGTTAAGTGCTGTTGCTGCAAAGCGGCTTTATATTAAAGATAATACTGGGCGCCGTTTTTCGATAAAAGTCCAAAAAATTCAATAGATTAAATTGGCTTGTTCACCCTTGCTATTATCCATACTATATTGAGTAAACTAAAGCTGGCAGTCTTATACCATAAACGGTGTTTATTGCAATATTGGCATAAAACTATTTATTAAAAATGGGACATATTAAAAATGGGACAGGCACATATTTCCCGGTTTATTTAACCTCAAAATTCGTCATCGTTATTTACTAATTCCCCCACACTTCTACGCTCTATTAGTTTACATAATTTAAGTTATTAGTAGATATGTGTTTAGTAGGGATATCAGGCAGGTAAAGTTAGTTTCAAAGGCGGTTTGTTAAAGTTGTTGTTAAGTTATCGCTGAAGGTGTGGCGCTCACCCTGCACCTTTGTACCATTTAACATCGTTATTCGCGGCTTGCTGCTTTAATCGTTGTTTACTCCCTGCAAAGTTTGAATATTTATGCCTAAATCGTTGAATCGATTCAAGCCATTGTGCTTCTTCTATATTCAGAGTAACTAGCACTTTAGGAATTGCTTTATTTATATATCCTTTTTTGTTTGGAGAAATTTGACGACCACTCCAATCTACTAATTCTAGGTAATCTAGTAACGCAAAAGGTATAGTGTGTTTTATGTTGTTAGCGCAAAATGGCTTTAGCTGACTTGGTTGACTTTGATCTTGAACACTATCTTTTTGCTTTGAGGGGTTATTTGTTTGAACCGTATTTTTAGTAAAGGCTGTCAATTGCGCTATACGTTCTTGAATAGAAGTAAAATCACTGTCTTCTAACGTACCGGCCATGTTTGCTCTAATAGGATTTAAATCGACATAGGCCATGCAACTAAGCAATGCGGTTTCATCTAATAATGCTTGTGATTTATAGCGCCCTTCCCAGTACTTACCTGTGCAGCTATCTTCCTTATTTGCTTCACGGGCAATGTATTCATTTAGGTTTTTCATATACCAGCTTATGTCGTAAAGTCTTTCTCGCCATTTAGCTATAATTTCATTAACGCAAACTAAACTCGCATTATCTAACTGCTCGCCTTTTAAGTAACTATCCACCAAAGCGTGGCCATTATAAAGCCTATACCAGCGTTCAATTACTTCACTATTTGCCCAATCTAGTGCCTGCTTTCTATTAACATTTACAACTAAGTGATAGTGATTGCTCATAATTGCGTAAGCTGCAATCTCTATGGCAAACACACTACTTAACAACTTTATACGCTCTACTAGCCACTCTCTGCGGTGATCAAAGTTTTTGCCTGTGTATTTATCATCACCACACAAAAAAGCTCGCCTAACGCATCTAGCTATTAAGTGATAATAAGATGTTGATGCCAAATCAATGAGATTTTTTCTTGCGCGTGTCATAAAATACAAAACCAATAACCACTGGATATAATAACAGTAGTAGCTAATGTGAGTTTTGCAAATACTTTGTGCCTGTCCTTTTAAATCTTTTAAATCTCTTTAAAGCAAAAACATAAAATGATTAACAAAGTTATATATCAACTCAACGCCTGCAGCTTTAGTTTATTTTAAAATTATGTTTTGATGAATTAAAGTCAACCTTTATCCTTTTGCTCTTTTAATATCATTTAGAACAAAGTGGATACAAGCAAAAAAATAATAAGAGAACACAATGACACAATTTAATAACAATAGCGTAGTAATATTAAGCGCAGTACGCACTGCTATCGGTGGCTTTGGTGGCAGCCTTAAAAACTTCACTCCCGCTCAGTTAGGCACTATGTGCGCCAAAGAAGCATTAGCCAGAGCAAATATTTCACCAAAGCAAGTTGGTTCATGTGTGGTAGGTAAAGTGATACATAACGGTCCTAAAGACGCGTATTTGTCGCGAGTAATTGGGCTAAATGCAGGGTTACCAATTAGCAGTCACGCGGTAACACTCAACCGCTTGTGTGGTTCGGGTTTAGAAGCCATTATACAAGCAGCACAACAAATTCAATTAGGTGATGTAAACGCAGCTTTAGCAGGCGGAGCAGAAAGCATGAGTAGCTCAGGCTATACTCTAGCAAGTAATCGTTGGGGCCAAAAAATGGGTGATAGTACAGTAGTTGATGAGCTAACTACCACATTACAAGACCCATGGGACAACACCCCTATGGGCGTTACCGCTGAAAACATTGCAGAAAAATATAGCATTAGCCGCAAGCAACAAGACGCTTACGCAGCACAAAGCCATCATAAAGCGGCTAAAGCCATTACCGCAGGCTATTTTAAACAGCAAATAATGCCCATCGAAATTAAATCTCGTAACGGTAATCAAATTTTTGATACTGACGAGCATGTTCGTGCTGACACAACGGTCGAAAAACTCGCCACCTTAAAACCCTACTTTAAACAAAATGGTACAGTCACCGCAGCTACCTCATCAGGTATTAATGATGGCGCAGCCATGTTAGTGCTTATGTCGGAGCAAAAGGCCAATGAGCAAGGCTTAAAACCACTCGGTCGCCTAGTCGGTTATGCCAGAGCAGGTGTTGAGCCTTCATTAATGGGCACAGGGCCTATTCCTGCTGTGCAACAGGTGTTTGACAAAACTGGATTAACTATTGATGACATGGACGTAATAGAATCAAACGAAGCCTTTGCCGCACAGGCATTATGCGTAGGCAATGAGTTAAACTTTCCTGAGCATAGAGTAAATCCCAATGGCGGAGCTATAGCACTTGGCCACCCTGTTGGCGCAACCGGTGCTATTTTATCGACCAAATGCCTGTACGAACTGAAACGCATTAACGGTAAATACGGCTTGGTCACTATGTGTATTGGTGGCGGACAAGGTATAGCTGCTATTTTTGAAGCGCTTTAGTTATAAAAGATTTTAAAAGAAATAGCGGCTTGAAGTGAGCCGCTTTAATTTAGTAAAAATAAAGTTTTGATTGGTAAGGGGCAATATTTAACCTATTAATTATTTTATGCCTGTCCCTTTATTTTCTACTAGTTAAAATGAGTTTATTAGCAAATAGCCTGGGGTATAGAATCATTCATATTCCTAACCCACCTAGGAAAATGGCTTAGAAAATATCAGGGTTTAATTTATGGCACTGTTAATTATTTTATGCCTGTCCCTTTATTTCTGTTACCTTTATTTCTGCTTTGTGACCATCTGGAAGACTGCTGTTGCGATGCTTTAATCCAAGTCATTATTTGGACTGATGCCAAACAGTCGTTTATATTCTCGGCTAAACTGGCTAGGGCTTTCATATCCTACTTGCAGGGCAATGTATGATATTTGCGCGTCATTGATTTTAATCAGCCGTCGCGCCTCCATTAATCGTAAGTTTTTTTGATACTGTAGCGGACTCAACTGAGTAATTTTCTTAAAGTGTTGGTGAAACCCTGAAACACTCATACCGCAGCGGCTTGCCAAGTCTGCAATAACCAAAGGTTCATCTAGATGTGCTTTCAGCCAATCGACTGCTTGAGCAATACGATGAATATGGCTGCCATTCGTTACCAGTTGGCGCAGCTTATCGCCTTGTTTTCCTGATAGTAATCGATAATAAATTTCTTGCTGTATTAAAGGAGATAGAAATTCAATATCATTTGGATAATTAAGTAACTCTATCAATCGATCAAACGATGGCATGATAGAGTCATCTAATTGCCATTTGATTCCAAAATAACCCTCGTCTATATGTTTTTTAGGTGGTATTTTAGCCAGAACGTCGCGAATCATTAGCAAATTTAATTTCATAGATAATACAACAACAGGATTGTCTAACGAAGCCTGTTTAATATGTATGTTCAATGGAGCGTCTACTGGACAAAACATCAGGTTAGTATTGTCAAACTTTACACAATCTGTTCCTAAGTAAACCTCGCGCTCGCCTTGTAAAACAATACATATACTAGGCTCTAGGACATAACCGATTATTTTTTCTGGCCTGTCGGCACAATGAAATACTAAGTCTGGAATATCTGATTCGATGGTTTGGTTCTTAGGGATTAATCTAAGTAGTTGCTCAATGTTTGTTTTCTGCATCATATTTTACTTATTTTTAGAACCTGATTGACAGTACAAATTTTTATAGGATTAGGCAACACATTTGTAGGACTATTATAACGAATTATTAAGCTGTCCCTTATAATGATCGCATCACAAAATGAAAGTATTACACAGCTTAGGCAATAGCAGCCTGTGATCAGTTTGGCCATACAAGTCTTGTCGATGGTTCACTAAGTTTTTGATTTGGTGTTCTTTCAAGAACCAGATAAAAAGGGTTTTAATCCAGAACAGCTGTTTGTGATGGGTTATGCAGCGCGTTTCGATAGCGCGCCCTGAACATGGCAGCACAACAGTTAAAATTACCAATTACAGCTTCAACATCTGCTCAAGTCGGTCTTGGTATGAAAGCCGATAATAGCTATAACTTAATATATATAGATCTGTCTGTTGAAGTATCACGTATTAACAATGTGCAATCACAAAATCTCATCTAACCTGTCCTTACTCTAATGCAACATTTAGTATTGATGTACGCTTACATGTTGCAGTTGTATAAATAATAGTTGTACTCAGTGAGTCACTATAAATGAACTTTTAATCCAAGGAATATTTATGAGCGAATATAAAGTAACCAATCCAGCAACTGGCAAAGTTGAAGCCAGCTACCCTACTGCAAATGAACAAGATATTCAGCAAGCCATCACAAAAGCTGATGATGCCTATAAAGAATGGCGTAACATCTCTCTTAGCGAGCGCAGCGCACTTCTGCACAAAATTGCAGATATCTATATTGAGCGTCAAGATGAGCTGGCAAACATGATCGCTGTAGAAATGGGCAAGCCTGTAGCCCAAGGTAAAGGAGAGCTCGCTCTAGTCGCTGAAATATATCGCTATTATGCAGACAACGCAGAACAGCTATTAGCACATAACCAAATCAATGTAGCCGAAGGCTCAGCTTTTGTAGAGAAACTGCCAGTAGGCGCATTGTTAGGAATTATGCCGTGGAACTATCCGCATTATCAAGTAGCACGCTTTGCAGCACCTAACTTTATGGCAGGCAATACAATTATTTTAAAGCATGCCCCACAGTGCCCTAAAACGGCAGAAGTAATTGTCGAAATTCTTAAAGATGCCGGTTTACCAGATGGCGTATATAACAATGTATTTGCTACCAATGATCAAGCCGCAACTATCATCGAAGACAGCAGAATACAAGGCATCTCATTAACAGGTTCTGAGCGTGCAGGACAAGCAGTTGCTAAAATAGCAGGCGGCGCCCTTAAAAAGGTCGTTTTAGAGCTTGGGGGTTCAGATGCCTTTATCGTTGCAGCAGATGCTGATATTGAGCAAGCAGTAGCAGATGCCATCACCGGCCGCTTTGGCAATACAGGACAAGCTTGTAACGCCGCTAAGCGCCTAATTGTCGTTGAAGCCGTTTATGATAAGTTTGTACAAGGCTTTGCCGATGCGGTTCGTGAGATGACGTTGTCTGATCCATTAGATCAAACAACCTTTATCGGACCGATGTCCTCAAAAAGCGCTGCAGTCAATTTACAAAAGCAGTTAGATGAAGCAATAAAAGCTGGTGCCACCGTTCTAATTGAAGGCGGCATTGTCAAAGACAAGCCAGGCGCTTGGTTTGCTCCAGCAGTACTTACCAATGTCGATAACTCAATGGCTGTTTATAGCGAAGAACTATTTGGTCCTGTTGCTGTTATTTATAAAGCTCGTGATATCGCTGATGCGATCAAAATTGCCAACGATGTTCCATTTGGTCTTGGTGCGTCAATCCAGACTAAAGACTCAGAATTGGCAGCTGAGATTGCTGATCAGTTAGAAGTCGGCATGGTGACCATAAACGCACCTTCTGGTACTGAAGCCAACACCCCTTTTGGCGGTGTTAAGCGCTCAGGCTTCGGTCGTGAACTTGGTACCCTTGGTATTACTGAATTCTTAAACTACAAATTGATTCGTAATAAAACCAGTGCATAGATTTAAAGTTTAATTCTTATAAATAAATAACAAAAAGCCTAGCGTTAACATGCTAGGCTTTTTTGTTGCTCACTGACCCGTCCTGAAATAACTTTACAAACAAGGAGCTTATAAATAGACTTATCCATCTAAGAGCAAGCATAGACTTTCAAATAACCACCAGCCCAAAATAAATCTTCTAGAGATTAAGCTAGCTGACATTAAATTCCACAGCTTATTTTTAGTAAGATCGTGAAGTATTCAAAAATTTAGGCACTGTAAATTATTTTATGCCTGTCCCTTTATTTCCTTCCTTTATTTTTCTACCTAATTACCCTTTCTAAGATTTTTTCCTAGCCAATACTTACCTATTACCATGTATAATAATTTTAAAGGGAGATATAAATGCACATTGGTATCATAGAAGATCATCAACTAGTAAGAGATAGCTTTAAAAAGCTACTCGAATTACAGCCAGATTGGAAAGTAATAATAGAAGCTTGCAGCGTAAATGAAGCAAAGCTTGCGGTTGAACTAGAACAACCCGATATATTTATAGTGGATATATCGCTTAACGGTAAAGAAACCGGGCTTACTTTTTTATCTTACCTTTTTGAGCATTTTCCTAACATTAAAACCATTGTTGCCTCCATGCATGACCACGAACCCTATGTGAGTAACGCTTTGCGACTTGGCGCGTTAGGTTATGTGTCAAAACGCTCGGCTTCTGAAGAATTAATAGATGCGGTTAAGTCTGTAGCTTTGGGTAAGCGCTATATAAGCGAAGACGTAAACTTTGCCCTAACCACAGAAAGTAGCGCACTTACGCTACTAACAAATCGAGAAATAGAGGCCTTACCATTATTTTCTAAGGGGCTTAATGCCAAGCAAGTAGCACAAGCATTAGGAATAATGCCTAAAACTGCTCATGTCCATAAGGCAAATATATACACTAAGCTTAACGTTACAACTTCATTCGAGCTGTTAAAAATTGCAATAGATGTAGGAGTAATACAACTAGATGAGCTTACTTAGCCTATCCCCCTCGTTTAGTTTTTTTATTACTACAGCTTTTAAACAAGTAACCAAGCAGTTACTTGTTGGGCTTGTTTATTTTGTTATATTTGCTGCAACTTTTTGGCTCAGCAAAAATCTAGAAACAGTCCCCGAAAGCAGCGCAATTTTTATTCCTGCGGGCATTAAAATTGCCTTCTTTTTACTTTTACCTACAAAGTATTGGCTAACTTTATGGGTAACATCTCGTCTTCTCGCTGCCTTTGTGGGTGCTTTTAATAATGAAGTTTTAGCTCTTGCACAATGGGATTTTAATTTATTTCATGGTTTTTGGCAGGAGCTTTGCTTTGTTGCGCTTATTTATATTTTAAAAAACAGCCGTTGGCCGCCCAGTATTAACGATAGCCAAGGTATACTTTCGTTAATATTACTGGCTGTTGCTAGTACATCTATTAAATGGTTTGTATTTGCTAGTGCGTTTGAATTTACCAATATACTGGTTGCTACAGAATTATTACAGTACCAGTTAAATATGTGCCTTGGGGATATTACCGGCACACTATTAGTCACTCCGCTAATGATGCTAATTTTTAGCGTGAGGCATAAATTAAATAAATCGCTATTACTAAAAATGATGCATTTAGGGGCTGCTTTATTGTGCCTTTTATTAATTGTAATTTTTGTATATGCACTACGCCCCGACACCTACCCGCTACTAAGGCTCGCCTCGTTATTACCCATTATTTGGTTTTCGTATAGGTTTGGCTCTTTGGGCGCTGTAACCAGTGCCACGTTAATTAATAGCTTAATTATACTCGAGGCAAGCTTTACTCATGCCCCTGAAAACACTTATATAAGCCAGTTATTCATTTTAGCAAATGCAATTACCAGTATGGTTTTAGGCGCTGCAATTACTGAACTAAAACGTAAAAATAATGAGTTATATAAAACGAACCTAGAACTCAGAAAGCAGTTAACTAAAAACACACACCTTGCGGCTAAAATGGTTAGCGTACAAGAAAATGAGCGAAAACATCTTTCTCAAGAGTTACACGACGAGTTGGGTCAAAATCTCACTGCTTTAAAAACTGACTTATCTATTTTGTCTCACATGAGTAATAAAGATACTCAGTCGTTTGTTAAAAGCTTAAAAACGAATGCCAATACCATGTACGATTCGGTATACCAATTAATGCATTACCTTCGCCCACGCGAATTAGACGAACTTGGCTTAAATAAGGCAATAACAGCCGGGCGACTAAAAAGTTTACTGCATAAGGCAAAAATTAATTTTCAGGCCGACTTTAAAATTCATAAAGCCCTGTCAAAAGATCATGAAATAGCTATTTATCGAATATGCCAAGAAGCTGTAACTAACTGTGTTAAGCATAGTAATGCCAGCAAAATGCATATAGAACTCGTAACCGATAATAATTTTATTACACTAACCATTAGTGATAATGGCAGTTTAGCAACACCTGCTAACAACTCGGGTAATTATGGTTTAGCTTTTATTGAAGAGCGCGCAATGGCATTGGGCGGAACTTTTGAAGTGTGTGTAAAAAATGGCTTTACCATTAAGGTAAAGCTTCCTTTTTACTTTGATTAGTTAGCACATTGCTTAATTTGTAAATTGCTTAGCAAATAAAAACTTGTTTAGTATAAAACTTTTGCCTTAATTGGCCTGCTTCTATATGTTCGGGATTAACTTGTATTTCAGCTTGGTTACCTATTAGCTGCAGTAGCATACCTTGTGCTATTTGGCTGTTGCCAAGCCTTGACTTTACCACCACTTGCTTGCCTATAGCGCCTTGTAATCGTGGCTTTGGCAAACTAGGTTTGCTAATTGGTTTTAACCCTTCCGACTTTGCAAATAAGTTTACGCAGTGCTGCTTAGCTGCAACTATCAAATCGTCTTTACCTTTAACCACGTCAACATTATTTAATAAATGGATAAATGCTTGATTAGCTCTATCAAACTCTGTAGACACATCAGTTAAACCCCGTATAGCTGCCCATTTTCGAATGACTATATATTTACCCTTTTTAATACGCGCTAAACTAATTGAGGCACCTGTCATTTTGCTATACCACTCAATACGATAGCAAAATGAGCCTAGGCTATGTAAAAACACCGTAATATTGCCAAATTCCTTTGTGCTTGCTTCAATTAAACTCATTTTACTTCCCTAACGTCCTAGTTAAATTGAGTTTATTAGCAAATAGCCTGGTATAAAATCATCCATATTCCTAATCCATCTAGGAAAATGGCTTAGAAAATACAAGTGGATTAATTTACGGCACTGTTAATTATTTTATGCCTGTCCCTTTATTTGTCTTAAAGAACATAATTGTTAGAATGCCCTCCTATTTCCCCATCAAGAGACACAATGGCAAACTTCAATACTCATCTTAATACTGCGCTAATCATCACAGGCTTAGCCTCAGCCACCTTATTATCTGCAGAACATATTGATTTAAAGGGCGCGCTCTGGTTATGGTTTTTAGGCTCAATCGGCGGTTTATTACCAGATATAGATTCAGATAACTCCACATCACTCGACACTATTTTTAACTTATTTGCACTCAGCGCTGTATTACTGGTACTGCATTACATAACCACTGAGCTAATTATTAAAATTAGTTTTATCGAGTTAATTGTAGTGCCCTTATTAGTTTACGGATTTATGAAATATATTATTAGACCACTTTTTGAATGGATCACAGTACATAGAGGCAGTTGCCACTCTTTACTATTTATACTGCTATGCGCGCTATTAACAACTCAAGTAACATGGGAACTGAATGATCAATCAACCCCACAAGCAGCCACCTTTGCCTGGTTAACGGGTGGGTTTATTTTACTCGGAGGATTAATTCATTTATTGCTGGATGAAATTTACAGTGTAGATTTAAGTAATGTCACAATTAAACGCTCTTTCGGGACCGCTCTAAAAATAGCTGACTTCGATAATAAATTAATTACATTGTCGTCAATTATTGCCATTGCAGGTTTAATCTATGTCGCTCCCCCTACAAAACAAACTATCACAGCGTTAAGTGATTGGTCTCACTTTAGATTTCAATCTTTAAAAATTAGATTTTAAGCCCTCTATACGCATAATAATACGCATAGCGAAATCAAGTGAATAACATTGACACCCACCCTAGTTTTTCAAAGTGATTAGCGTGGGTGTCATTATAATTTTCTTCTTTGTGTTTGTTTCAATTAAACTCATTTTATTTCCCTAACTTCCTAGTTAAAATGAGTTTATTAGCACTTAGCCTGGTATATAATCATCCATAGTCTAATCCACTTAGGAAAATGGCTTAGAAAATACCAGGATTTAATTCACAGCACTGTTGATTTTTTATGCCTGTCCTTTTCTTTTATTTTGTTTAAACTATTTATTATAACTTTTTATCTGCTCTGATTTTATCTTTCAGCTCTTCAATTAATTTTGCACCTTTTGCAACCTTATTTGTGCCACCATACTCACGATATAGATCATAAGTTGTAGCTAAAGCATAATTAAACATATCATCCGTTAAATCTTCTTGCTTTAATTGAGCGATTTGATTACTACCGGGATAAAGGCTGTTGGTCATTAAACAACTTACTGTATATAGGATGTAGAACTTAATATCCGCTATTTCAATAGTAGTATATGCTTTATCTTTTTTTAACTGCTCCTCAATTTTTCGTCCTAGAAGTGCAACTAAGTAATAAGTCTGTAAATCATTATTTTTATGGAACAATTTAGAATAAGACTCATCATCTTCTAATAAAGTTGATGGTCTAGCTCTTGCAAAGTTTGGTTTTTGCATTAGTACTGAAATTAAACACTGAGACATGAAAGGGACACTAATTATTTCTTTAGGCTTCTTCCCTTCATTTTTATAAAAGTTCTTTCTTCGATCATAATAAAGACCTCTCGGCTTAAGAAAATCTTCTATTTGACGATGTACTTGATCTGTTGCTCTCAAAGAAGATTTTGGAATTGGAGTTTGACTATTTGTTGCACGAATAATTCGATCACGTGTTTCTTCACTTTCTGCAACAATTATTCTGACAAGAACATCTCGATTTTCACCTTCTATCTTATCTTTGTTATTATTATAAAAACGGTGTATTTCAGAAGATGTTTGTAATCCATTTACAATTTCTGGGTTGTGTACAACTAGTTCTTTCCCCCCTGGTGCAGCAACTTCACTTGCTAAAATAGTTACACCATTATTTAGCCACCAAAACTCTTCGTCACCAGGGTTTTCTAGTGTATCTTGGATTTCATTATTTACGTTTGTTTTGCCCTGATAGTCACGAACATTAGACTCAAAAATATGCCGAATTAATTTACCATTTTCATCTGTAATAAAGTTGTAATAATCAACTAAATTTGTAAGTGCTATAAATACTTGTCCTGATGTTGATAATGGAGTTTCAGATATTTTCAAACGAAACACATCATTTGGTCTTTCTTGTGTCATTTTGACTAGTTTTTCGGCTCCGAGAAAATGAACTTTTGCTTCTGAAGCAGGTAATTTATCAATGATGTCGTTTTCTAAGGATGCTGCCTGCTTATATACATTAGGGTGAATATCAATACCTTTTGAAACATAATAAACACTAATTTTCAATCTTGGTTTTTTTGTAATTAGCCCCACATAAGTTTTTTTAAATAATTCAAACGCAGATAACACGTGCTCGTTATATTGGCCAATATAGTCTTCAGGATTAAAGTCTAAATCAAAGAGACTTCGGCATAACCTTGATAACTTCAATAGTGGATCTTCTGAAAATTTATTTTCATATTTTGATTGAATTAATACAAATTCAATATCTACATTCTTTTTATACTTATCCGCTAAGTCATCATCTTCTTTAACCAGTTCACCATTTACAAATAAATAAAGCGAATCGGCACCACCGTCATGACTTTTACCTGCGATACCGGTATTTATTTCGTCATAACTTAATTCATTCTCTTTTAATACCTGAAGCGCGGAGTAAAATTCGAAGAAATCACTCAATGGTATATTTTCTTCTAAATCTTCCATTTCTTGTTTAATTATTGCATCAAGTAAGATTTGATTATTTTTGGACATTTCCTTTCCTATAATTAACGATGAGCAATATGGACTCGTAAAGTTATAACGTCTTAGTATTTATACGTTACGTTGTTCGACAAAAACATATAATTCATTTATAAACAAGAAGTTACAATTTCTATTTTGTAACCTTTATAATTTAATCCCAAAACGACTTTTAATAATGTTATGGGACAAAACCTACAGAACTGTATTTATATACAGTATCAAATTAAATTTATTTTTTATAAAAACGCATCTGCAATTATCACCTCTTTAAAACCTTGAATCATTTTCACAAGGTATCCCGTCGTTATCGCCATCCATTTTTGTATTCGGGCAGTTTTTTATAAAGAATACAGCTTCGGCTCGTGAGGTCATTTGGCTGCAGTGTTGCCTGCCATCGCAGCTAAAATTTTGAGTGTTTTTAGGAATAACTGCCTTTGGGTATTTCTCATCAAAGGTGGTTAAGTCGGCATTGGTAATAACGGGGGTGTTGTTTTTATTGCCTGCATGAGTGTTTGCGAAGTACCTATTGTATGCGCTAAAACCTATGCTTAATATAATTACCAGCGCAACAAGGTTAGCTAAAGTGCTCGACTTCTTTTTTGCTTTACTCATTTTAAAGGGTTTATTAAAAGCAGCTGTTTTTGCTAGTTTGGTTTCTACTTTGCTTTCAATTACGCCTTCAATGCGGCAGTTTACGGCTTTGCTTTTACCATTGGGATTAGTAGCTACCTCAAAATAGATAGTGTCGCCTACTTTGGGTTTGCGGTTCATGTGTTTAAGCGAAGATATGTGTATAAAGGTGTCGTGTGCAACACTGCTAGATTTAATAAAACCATAGCCTCGGTTGTCGTTCCACGACGTTAACAATCCTTTGTTCATTGGTGTTCCTGATTTTTATACTTTTTATTAGTTATTTTTTATGTGTTACTTATGCAAACTATACGTTTCTAAAAGTGGTCGGTAAACTTATTTTAAGTAATTTTAAAATTAAACTACTTTATAGCCATTGCTTGGCGGTATTTTAATTAACTAATTATTGAATAGTGATTGAATAACGAATGAATTACATAGGGTGGTTTTAATTTGCGGTGCTGTTGATTATGATGGCGCTAGAAATACTTAATAAGTCTGTTGTGCTTTAAATTTTTTAGTAAGGATCATCTTATGTCTAGCTATAACGAATCTCCAGAGCAAGTTACTAAAGCGACCGAAGGTTATGTAATGCAGCAAACTATGCTGCGAATTAAAGACCCAAAACCGTCATTAGCATTTTATGAAAACGTATTAGGTATGAAGTTGTTGGGCAAATATGACTTTCCTGGTATGAAGTTTACCCTGTACTTTTTAGGTTACGAGCAACAACTGCCTGCGGGCGATGATAAAACCAAAGCTGAATGGGTGTTTCGCCGCCCTGCACTAATTGAGCTTACCCATAATTGGGGCACAGAAAACGACGATAGCTTTGCAGGCTATGTAAGTGGTAACGAAGAGCCTAAAGGCTTTGGCCATATTGGTATTAGCGTACCCGATGTATACGCCGCGTGCGAACGCTTTGCAAAATACGATGTAGAGTTTGTAAAAAAACCAGACGATGGCTCGATGAAAGGTTTGGCGTTTATTAAAGACCCCGACGGTTATTGGATTGAAATACTCTCGGCCGAGGGCATTACCGAAATTATTATGTCTCAGTAATAGCTAGGTCGTATGTTTTAAATTATAAAGCCAGCAGCTAAGCTGGCTTTATTGTTTGAAGGCGTTATTAATTAAACTTAGTTTATTTAGGAGCGTTTCGCTGTGAGGGATCTTTAGTAAAGCTGCTTAACACTTCAGTTGGATTTTGAGTTAGTTTTTGCTGTTGAGCAGCCTCTGCCCACCAGGCTAATTGGGTAAATGTACGTGAGAAGTAATTAAACCAAGTGTCTTGTTCACTTTGATCATTGAACGAGCCATTTTCAGTCATTACCTCTTGCGCTTTTGGTACATGGATCATTGCTGATACGGGTAAACAGCCTAATTCACTTAAAAAGTTACGCATACCCATTGCGGCGCGCATACCACCCCATTGCCCAGCAGAGTAAGTAACAATAGCGCTGGGCTTGTACGAAAACAGTGAGCTGCCAAAATGGTTTAATAAGTTGGCCAGTGCTGGGCTCATAGAATGGTTGTACTCTGGGCTGACCATAATGTAGCCATCGGCTGCGGCAATTTTATCAGCTAGGGTATTTAGCTGCTCGGGAGCTTTACTTTTGGGGTAAGCAAAGTGTGGCTTAAATACCGGTTCGAGCGGGTAATCTAGCGCGTCGATTAGCTCTATTTCGTGTGTACTAAATTGGCTTTGCAAACACGCTATACATGCTTGGGCTACGCGCTCACCAAGCCTTGCTGGTTTAGGGGGTGTGCTATTGCGTACTGTGCCTAAAAATACTAAAAACTTCATGTATATTCCCTCGTTGTTTAAATTACTTTTTTAGGGTTGGTAATTAAGCTCAGGGCTGTATAGCCTTTGCAGCAAGCTCTGCAAGTACATTGGCAAGCTTTGTAGCAACAGCGCATTGCGCTGCACCATGGCGCTTAGTTAAATAGCTCGGATCGTTGTAGCTCAACCATACTTTTGCATCGGCGTCTTGCCAAACAAGTCCTTTAAGCGGTAAATCAATCCCCATTGTTTGCGCGCACTGCATTAAAGGAGTACCGCCTTGTGGATTACCAAATATAATAACTTCGGTATAGCCAAGCTGCTGCCCTACTTTTTTAGCCCCTGCGGCGTGATCAATACGTGCAAAAATTGTCAGTCCTTTATTTTTAGCCAGTAGCTCAAACTTATTCATAGTGGCTTTGGCGCTTTGCTGGCTTTGTAGTGTTATTAGGCCGTTTGTTGCTTTAGCCGGAAAAAACACAAAAAGTAACGCAAATACAAAAGTGGTGCTTAATAGTTTCATGTATAAACTCTGGTTTGGTTAAACATATGAGCAACCAACTTAGCATGTAATTTAGTCACAAAAAAGCCAGCGGTTAAGCTGGCTTAGTATATATGCAATAACTTTGCGCTAAAACATTATTTACGCAGTGCGTCTATGCGGGCGTCAAGCGGTGGGTGCGACGAAAACAACTCAGCCATACCTTTACCACTGGCAATACCAAACGCCATCATTGAGCCTTCTAGTTGCGAAGGATGATTTTGCTTTAATCGCTCAAGGGCTGAACGCATTTTGTCTGCGCCTACTAGTTTGGCAGCGCCGCTGTCGGCAGCAAACTCACGTTGGCGGCTGTAATAAGCCACTATAACGCTGGCTAAAATGCCAAAAATTACTTGAAACAACATATCGAACAGGAAGTAGGTCCAGCTGTTGCCGCCCTCTTGTTCATCGTTGTTACTGTTTATAAAGTTATCTACTATGCCTGCTAGCACTTTAGCGGCAAATATAACAAAGGTGTTTACCACGCCTTGTATAAGTGTAAGCGTTACCATGTCGCCATTAGCAATATGCGATACTTCGTGGGCAAGTACGGCTTCGGCTTGATCTTGGCTCATACTGTGTAATAAACCTGTGCTTACTGCCACTAGTGAGTTGTTTTTACTTGGGCCGGTGGCAAATGCGTTCATTTCTGGGCTGTCGTAAATGGCCACTTCTGGCATTTTAATGCCGGCTTTTTGCGCTTGTGCTGCAACCGTAGTTACTAGCCAATGTTCGGTTTCGTTACGTGGTTGGGTAATAACATGTGCGCCGGTTGATTTTTTAGCCATCCATTTCGACATAAATAACGAAATAAACGAGCCACCAAAACCAAACACAGTGGCAATCATTAGCATACCGCCTAAGCTACGGTTGCTTAGTCCAAATACACTCATCACTATTGAAAGCACTACACCTAATACCAACATAACTGCGAGGTTTGTTAGTAAAAATAAAAAAACACGTTTCATACTTGTCCTCAAAAAATAATATCGATTGCGGTACTATTAATATGTTTAGTGCGTTTGGCACTAAATTGATTAAAAGCAATCACTGCGTTATGACACAGTATGTCACAACGTCAGTGCTATTCTGTGACAAACTATGTCGTAAAACAAGTGTTTTTTATGTGTTTAGTGCGAAATTTTCTAGCAGTGTTTTATATATTTGTAATTTAGGGGTTTGCTCACTGTATGGGCTTATTGCCAGTATAGGAAAGGGTAAACGTAATTTAAGTGAATCAAGATTAGCTTGGTACTCATCCATGTTTGGATCAACCTGATTTGCAATCCAGCCAATGCAATTTATACCCATACTTTGCATATGTGCAGTCGTAAGGAGTGCATGATTTAAGCAGCCTAACTTTATACCTACTACCAATATTACCGGCAGTTGCTCTGCTTTAACCCAATTGTATAAATAATCTGTGTTGCTTATAGGCAGCGCCCAGCCACCAGCACCTTCGGTAAGTATATAATCGGCACCTTGCTGTTTTACGTTTTTATACGCGCTGCTTAGCTTATCTGCAGTAATAGTAACCCCTGCTTGCTCGGCGGCTATGTGCGGGGCAATAGCAGGTGCAAAGGCAAACGGATTAATTACATCGTACTTGGCACTTACCGTTGCGCTTTCCATTAATATTAGTGCATCGGCATTTACTAGCTGATCAAACGCCATTTCGCAGCCAGACGCGAGCGGTTTAAAACCAATTGCTTGCTTTTTATGTTGCGCAAGTAGCTTTAGTAATAAACTGGTAACGTGGGTTTTTCCGGCGTCGGTGTCGGTGCCGGTAATAAAAAATTCTTTCATGGCGTTATTTACCTTTGCTGTTTTATTTAGCGGTTTTTATTTAACTGTTTTTTTGCAAAGTGCTAATAGCATAACGTGATACGACACGTGCGCTTTATTATTTTTAAGCGGATATGCGCTGCATACCTGCTGCAAAGCGTGCTTAGTTAACAAGCCTCTGCGCGTATTACTGTGATTTTGCGCTGTAGCACCTATGGCCTTAATAGAGCGAATGGCATTTAATGGCGATGTAAACTCATCGCTATACAAGGCTTTTTGTATTGTATTAATAGTAAACCCAGATTTTTGGACTGATTGGTTTATATACTGTTCGCTATTAAAGGTATTTATATGGCTGTTGTTATCAAGTGCGCTAAATGCGGTTTTTATCTCGTTAAGCGAGCCTTCAATAACGCAGCTAATATAGGCTTGCCCGCCTGGTTTGAGCGCAGTATAAAGCGATTTTAATAATTGAGCAAAATCGGCCGACCATTGCACTGCAAAGTTACTGTAAATAATATCAATACTATTGGCTTGCAGCGGAAGATTATCCATATCGGCGCATAGCCGTGGCGTATTTAGTGCGCTGCTTTGTAGCATGTTTAAACTAAGATCCATGGCAATAACGCTGCCAAATAATGTTTGCAAAGTATGTGTATTAACTAATGGCCCTGCGCCTAAGTCGATACACAGTTTGGCTTTATTACTGCTATTTGCATTCGCTTTTATAAGTTTAAATAAATCATCTGCGGCTTGTTTTTGCACATTAGCATGGTGGTTATAACTGCTGGCTGCTTTTGAAAACTTACTCTGCGCCCCCTTTTTAAGGCTACAGCTTGGTAATAATATAGGCCCTGCTGATAATGATTGTATATTTAACGGCTGCCTATTTGGCTCTGTATTTAATGGCTGTGTTGTTATAGAAGCAGCATTTAAAAGTGTTTGAGCAATCATACTAATGCACCTACTAAGCTATTAACTAAATGGTTAATGTCGTGCTTTGTATGCGCTGCGCTGAGAGTGATTCGCAAACGTGCGGTGTTATGAGCAACGGTTGGCGGGCGAATAGCAGTAAGCCAAACACCGTATTTTTTAAGTTTACTAGCCACGTTTAAGGTGTGCTCGGCGCAGCCTAAAACAATGGGCTGAATAGCGGTACTTGACTCCATTACGGCAATATTATGTTGTTTAGCAAGTTGCTTAAAGTAGCTAATATTTGCCTTTAATTTAGCGCGTTTATCATCTGCAGTTTTAATCGCTTTAATACGTGCAAGAGTAAGCCCTGCAATAAGCGGCGACATAGCCGTGGAATAAGTGTAATCGCGATTAAATTGCAGCATGTAATCAATAAAATGTTTACTGCCTAATACACACGCGCCGCTACTGGCTACCGCTTTGCCAAAAGTAATAACCAGTAACTCAGGTAGTTGCTCGGTATTAAGCGCCTCGCAGCTGCCTAACCCGGTTTTACCTAATACGCCAAAACCATGAGCATCGTCTATCATTAGCCAAGCATTGTGCTGTTTGGCTAACGCCAGTAGCTCGCTAAGTGGCGCTTTGTCGCCATCCATCGAAAATACACCTTCGCTTATAATTAGCTTATGCTGCGCTGTTGATTTTTCTAAGCGGGCGCGTAAATGGTTCATGTCGTTATGATTAAAACGGATTAAAGCGGCGTTAGCATGCAGTGCGCCGTCTATTAGGCTGGCATGATTAAGCTTATCTTGAAAAACAGCACTGTGCTGCGCTACCGTTTTATCTTGAAACAGCGCTTTTATTACACTGCTATTAGCACTAAAGCCCGAGCTAAACAGCATGGCGGCTTCGTAACCTAACTGTGCGCATAAATACTGCTCTAGTGCGTGTTGCTGAACTTGATAACCGGTAACTAACGCTGAGCTGTGACTCCCTAATGCCGGTAATTCATTTAAAGCAATTGCGTTATCGCCAAAGCCTAAGTAGTCGTTACTGGCAAAATTAAGATAGGTTTTGTTATTAATAGTAATTTTGCGCGCCGTAGCATGCTGTACTTGGTGGCGTTTACGCAGTAGCGCATCGTGCAAGCAAGCTTGCAGATGCGTATTTATAAATTCAAATGACATTTGGCTGTGTTTACCTAGGCTTAGTTATAGCTTAGTTATTATTATGGCTATGGTTATGCTTCGTAAAATAACTTAGACGTTGCTTTGTCGGCCACTTGCGATGAAAGCGACGCGGCTACGGCTTCATCTGAATAGTCGTGACGAGTTTCTGGATTCATCCCTAACTTTTTAATTAAGGCCATATCGGCATCGGCATCTGGGTTTTCGGTGGTAAGCAGTTTGTCGCCATAAAATATAGAGTTAGCACCTGCAAAAAAGCACATTGACTGCATTTGCTCGTTCATGGCGTTGCGCCCTGCCGACAAACGCACATAGCTGTGCGGCATCATAATGCGCGCGGTTGCAATTGTGCGTATAAACTCAAAATGATCTAAGTCATCTACGTTTTCAAGCGGTGTGCCTTTAACTTTAACCAGCATATTAATGGGTACGCTTTCTGGTTGTTGATCTAAGTTGGCCAGTTGCATTAATAAGCCATAGCGATCGGCTGCTTGCTCGCCCATACCTACAATACCGCCCGAACATACTTTCATACCCGCGTCGCGTACATTGCCTATGGTATCTAGGCGGTCTTGAAAAGTTCGGGTAGATATAATTTGCTCGTAATACTCAGGCGAGGTGTCAAGGTTATGGTTGTAGTAGTCAAGCCCAGCATTGCGTAGTTCATGGGCTTTTTCGTTATTAAGCATGCCTAGGGTCATACAGGTTTCTAGGCCAAGTTCTTTTACTTCTTTAACCATTTGCGAAATATACGGTATGTCTCTGTCTTTTGGATCTGACCACGCGGCCCCCATACAAAAACGAGTTGCGCCTTTTTGTTTGGCTAAACGCGCTTGTTCTACTACTTTTTCTACCTCTATTAGGCGTTCGCGTTCTAAATCGGTTCGGTAATGCCCAGACTGCGGGCAATATTTACAATCTTCTGGGCAGGCACCGGTTTTAATCGATAATAAAGTAGAAATTTGCACTTCATTTGGGTTGAAATTAGCACGATGAACCGATGCGGCTTTAAATAGTAAATCGTTAAATGGCATTTCAAATATTGCTTTAACTTCACTGTGGGTCCAGTTGTGACGAACAGGTGCAAGTTCCATAGTTTTCTACTCTCTTTATTTTTTCATAACGGTGATATTGGCTTAGTCTACTTCTTGAAGTACCATTGTCAACGAACCCAAGCCCACTTAAGTTTACATATGATTAAAAAGAATACGATTGACCTAAATTTTGATCGCCAGCATATTTGGCACCCTTATACCTCTATGACCAAGCCTATAATGGTTTACCCTGTTACCCACGCAAATCATAATATTATTGAGCTTGAAACAGGCGAGCAACTCATTGATGGCATGGCCTCATGGTGGAGCGCTATACATGGCTATAACCACCCAGTTTTAAATAACGCCATGATTGAGCAAATTAACTCTATGAGCCACATTATGTTTGGCGGATTTACCCATAAACCCGCTGTAGAGCTGTGTAAAAAGCTAGTAAGCATTACCCCTGCTAGCTTAACTAAGGTATTTTTAGCCGATAGCGGCTCGGTAAGTGTTGAAGTAGCTATAAAAATGGCGCTGCAGTATTGGCTTAGCCAAGGTATTTCTAACAAACAAAAATTAATGACTCCCTACAAGGGCTATCATGGCGATACCTTTGCGGCTATGAGTGTATGCGATCCAGTTAATTCAATGCACAGTTTGTACAGCGGCTTTTTACCCGAGCATATTTTTGTACCAGCCCCGGTAAGCCAATTTAATAGTGAATTTAACCAAGCTGAGGCAACCGA
Source organism: Pseudoalteromonas sp. 120-MNA-CIBAN-0494 (assembly GCF_040308885.1). Taxonomy (NCBI): domain Bacteria; kingdom Pseudomonadati; phylum Pseudomonadota; class Gammaproteobacteria; order Alteromonadales; family Pseudoalteromonadaceae; genus Pseudoalteromonas; species Pseudoalteromonas sp. 120-MNA-CIBAN-0494. The sequence continues at coordinate 144,069 of NZ_JBEOOE010000003.1, read as the reverse complement.
GCTTGAAGCGTATTTTAAAGCGCACCACCAGAGCGTTGCGGCATTTATTATTGAGCCAATTGTACAAAATGCTGGTGGCATGAACTTTTATCACCCTGAGTACTTAGCCTGCGTACGCAAGTTATGCACGCAATATAAGGTGTTACTTATATGCGACGAAATAGCCACAGGCTTTGGCCGTACCGGTAAATTATTTGCCGTAGAGCATGCTAATATTCAGCCCGATATAATGTGTATAGGCAAAGCACTCACTGGCGGCGCTATGACCCTATCGGCCACTCTTACCAGTGACAAAATAGCCACAGGTATAAGCGAAGGCGAAGCCGGTGTATTAATGCACGGCCCTACTTTTATGGGCAACCCGCTTGCCTGCGCTGTGGCCTGTGCCAGTATAGATTTACTGCTTGAGCAAAACTGGCAGCAGCGCATAACCAACCTAAACAGCCAACTACAACAACTCAATAAGTGCAAAGAGCTTGATGACGTAGCCGATGTACGCACTTTAGGCGCTATTGGGGTGGTAGAGCTAACAGCGGAAGCAGGCAATGTTGATGTGGCTAAAATTCAGGCTTATTTTGTAGCACAAGGTGTGTGGATACGCCCCTTTGGTAAACTTATTTATTTAATGCCGCCATATATTTCAGACCATAGCAGCATAAAAACCTTGTGTGATGCCATTTATAACGCCATTAAAGGCAAGCATTACGCTTAAACTTACCGCTAAATTAAAGTTTTAGGGTTAAAAGTTGTACACACTTTGCCCTAATAAACAAACAGCCCCTTAACTCACCTTTAGAGTATTGATCTCAGTGACCTTTACCTATATGATAATACCTATCATTTACAGTTACCTTTTCGGACTCTTTTATGAACTTATTATTTAAACCAGCTAAAGCGTTAGGCGTAAGCCTGTTATTAGCCTCTGCTTTTATAACGCAACCGGTACTTGCTAATGGCCCTATTGGCGAGCATGTTAATCACCTTCAGGCTAATCTTAAAAGTTACGCCGAAGAAGTAGAGTGGATGGTTGGCAAAGTCGATACTATGGTAAGCGACTACGATACTAAAGGTGCTAAAGCGGTAAAAACAGATGACCTTATTGAATATTGGGAATCGGTTAAATTTCACAGCGCCATAGAAACCAATTTTGTACCTGTTTACGCTTCTATTTGGCAAGGTATTTACGGTGTAAAAATGGCTATCGAAAACAAACAGCCTGCAACTGAAGTTCGTAAACAACAACAAGCCATGAACAATGCCCTATGGCAAGGCCTTGGCGCTGTTAAATTAGCGGCAAAATTTCAGCAACAGGGTTTATTAGCAAATGTAACAACAACTGCAACCAAAGAAATGACCCAAAGTGCCACTATCGACGAAATTAAGCACCGACTCGATCGTGTTGTTGCAAAATTTGCTGAGCGTTTAAACGACGAAGCCACCGAAATTGTACACGACACTTACCTACACTTATTTGAAGGCGTAGAAGGCACACTAATAGCGCAAGACGCTAACTTAGTTGAAGTGTTAGAGAAAGACTTTAACGTAACACTGCCACTTGCTATTTCTAGCAACAAAAGCGTAGACGAAGTACGTAATGTAATAAGCGACATGCAAACAAAATTAGATCGCGCTAAAACGCTGATCGAAAAAGCCGAAAAAACACGTAAGGATGTATTTTAAGTGAAGCGTAGGACCTTTATACAAGGCCTGGTTGCGCTTGGGGCTGTGGGTGCATTACCACTGCCTCTTGCTCGCGCACTAGCGGCCAATATAGCAAACCCTGTGTCTGTAGATAGCTTACCTAAACTAGAGGGTGAGCTTACGCTTTATTTAGGGCGTGGTGAAGGTGGCTTATACGAAAACGTATTACAAGCTATCGAGAAGAAAAATCCAAACCTTAAACTCGGTATACGCCGAGGCCCAACTGCTGCATTAGCAAATACCATAGTAGCTGAAGCAAAAGCAGGCGTTCGCCGTGCTGACTTATTTTGGGCGGTTGACTCAGGCGCAATTGGTTTAGTTACCGATGCTGGCCTTGCACAGCCAATACCAAGTGATTTATCGGCTCAGTTACAACCGCAATTTAGATATAAAGAATGGACGCCGGTAACCGGCCGTATTCGTACCTTGCCATACAACACGTCGCGTTTAACTAAAGAGCAAATTCCCACCAGCATTATGGAAATTGCCGACAGCGATTTAAGTATTGGTTGGGCCCCTGCTTATGCATCGTTCCAGTCGTTTGTAACTGCAATGCGAATTTTAGAAGGTGATAACAAAACCGCTAAGTGGCTTAAAAAAATTAAAAAGCGCTCTAAAACCTATGCCGGTGAATTAGGTGTAGTTATGGGCGTTGAGCGCGGTGAAGTTGATATTGGTTTTGCAAATCACTATTACACACTTAGGTTAAAGTCGGGTAAGCCCGATGCTAAGTTAGATTTAGCTTTTACCCAAAACGATGCGGGCTGTTTGGTCAATGCCTCAGGGGTGTTAGCTTTAAGTGACGATCCGTTAGCAACTAATTTTATGCGTTATTTACTAAGCACCGAAGTGCAAAGCTATTTAGCCAGTGAAGCTTACGAAATCCCACTTGTTAATGGCATTAGTGTGCCACAGGGCATACCGTCTTTATCGAGTATTTCGCCGCCTAAAATTGATTTAACTCAGCTCGCCGATTTACGCCCCACTATCGATTTAATGCGCAGTAGCGGCGTACTGTAATGCGACTACCAGCATCCTACCCAATGGCGCTGCTTGCAGCGCTCATTACGCTTACCCCTATTTATGTGTTAATTACCCTTGCCAGCGACACAAGCTCAGTATTTGACAGCCATAACCTCGACATTTTAGCTAATACCTTATCGTTAATGGCGTTAACTGTATTGGGTTCTATTTTAATTGGCGTGCCACTGGCGTTTATTAGCGCTTATGTACATTTGCCATTTAAAAAATTATGGCTGGTTATATTTGCAGCTCCCTTAGCTATACCTAGTTATATAGGGGCGTTTACACTTTATGCAGCTTTTGGCCCTGGGGGGGAAATAAATAACCTGCTTGGCATTCCAACGCCCTCAATGGACGGCCTTAGCGGCGCAGCCATAGTAATGACCTTGTACACATTTCCGTTTGTAATGATGACCACCCGCTCGTCCTTACTCAGCCTTGATGCCAGTATGGTAAACGCTGCACGTACACTGGGTATGTCGATGACACAAAGTGTATTTAAAGTAATATTACCCCGCGTAGTTAATGGTATTGCCGCGGGATCTTTGCTTGTTGCACTTTATACTTTATCTGACTTTGGTACACCGGCAATGATGCGCTTAGATACCTTTACCCGAGTTATTTATGTGGAATACAACGCCTTTGCTTTGGGCCGTGCGGCTATGCTCTCGTTGCAATTAATGGTTATTGTTGGCTTTTTATTAATGATTGAATCACAAATAAAAACCGCCACTGAACGCCAAGGCAGACCACTTATTTTATTCCCTAAAAAGTGGCAGTTAAGCGCTATGTTTATAACTTTTGCGCCTATTTTGTTATTAGCCATTGGCTTACCTTTAGCTATATTTTCGTTGTGGCTGGCACGGGATGGTTTTAGCGGCTTTGATTTTAGTATTGCTTGGAACTCAACATATGCCTCAGCAATTGCTGCTGTAGTAGCTGTAATTGTGGCCATTCCGGTTGCTCATGCGGCTCTTAGCGGTAAAGCAGGTAAAGTAATGGAGCGCGTAACTTACTTTGGCTTTGGTATTCCGGGCATAGTAATGGGCACAGCGCTTGTTTATGGCGGCTTGCAACTGCCCTTTTTGTATCAAACATTAGGGTTGCTTATTATTGCTTATACGCTGCGCTTTTTACCCCTTGCTGTAGGCTCAGTTCGTACCAGCACCGAGCACTTAGATCCAAGCTTGGTAAAATCGGCCCGAGTACTTGGCGCCAGCCCACGCGAAGCATTTATGCGTATAACTCTGCCCTTAACTATGCGCGGTATTATTGCCGGTGCAGCATTAGTGTTTCTAGAGTCGATGCGCGAGCTAGAGGCCACATTATTGCTTGGCCCTACTGGATTTGAAACCCTTTCTACTTATTTGTGGCGTGTATACGAAGCCGGCTATTTTGGCCGTGCTGCTATTCCAGGGTTATTATTAGTGGTGATTTCTGCGTGCGCGTTAGCTATTATGCTCACTGGCGAAAAACGCAACCAGCTCGAACATTAAGGATTTAATAACAAATGCTATCTGTAAGTCAGTTGTCTATAGATTATGGCAGTAACCGTGTAGTAAGCGATTTAAACCTATCATTAGGTAATAACGAAATTCTTATGCTTGTAGGCCCTACTGGCTGTGGTAAAAGTACTATTTTGCAGGCACTAGCCGGCCTTATACCTATAAGCGAAGGCGAAATAAACAGTGGTAAATGGCGGGCAACCCCTAAAATTACTATGCCTCCAGAAAAACGCAGTGTAGGTATGGTATTTCAAGACTTTGCTTTATTTCCGCACTTAACCGTGCAGCAAAATATTTATTTTAGGTTAAAAGACACCAGCCCAGGCGAACATTGGATAAAGTTACTTGGCCTTGATGAGTTTAGAAATAAAAAACCGGCAACGCTTTCAGGCGGGCAAAAACAACGCGTTGCACTTGCGCGCACCCTTGCCCACCAGCCCGACTTTGTATTATTAGATGAGCCGCTTTCTAACTTAGATGCCGCACTTAAAGACATGCTGCGCTGGGATATTCGAAACGCCCTTAAAGCGGCGGGCGTACCTGCAATTTGGGTAACGCACGACCAAGAAGAAGCACTGTCGGTTGGCGATCGTGTGGGTGTACTGCAAGGCGGTAAAATTCAGCAAATTGATACACCAGAGCGCTGTTTTAGTACGCCTAACAATCGATTTGTGGCACGTTTTTTAGGGGAAGCCAGCTTTATAAGCGGCCAGTTTAGCCAAGGCCAAGCAACCACAAGTATTGGTAATGCCCCTGCCCACGGTGTTGATTGCGATAGTGGCGATGTAGATGTGCTGCTGCGCCCCGATGACGTATTACTAGTGCAAAGTAGTGTGGGGAATAATGGCGAAGTTATTTGGGTACGCTTTGAAGGTGGCAGCCGCTTATGTGCTATAAAGCTTGCCTGCGGAACTGTAGTAACCAGCCGTGTTAGCCATGAAATAGTGGTAAGCCCTGGCGATGCTGTACATGTATCTTTAAGTACCTTGCATCCGTTAGCGGTTTATAAACAACTCGCGCAATAATAAAGTATGCAACACTAAAAAGCCCATTAACATGGGCTTTTTTAATCTGTATAAATTACCATTCAAACATATAGGCCATTTTACTAATAGTTTTAAGTGGAATGTTATGGCTGTTACGCTTGGCATATAAATGCTGCATAGATTTGTCTTTTACTTCGCCCACAATCACTTCTTTTACTTGATAGCCCAAAGCGACTGCTGCTTGTGTGTACGCGATAAATTCCCACTTTTTAATATTGGTGTTATCTACAATCACCAACGGAATATTTTGTGCTAAAGCGTTAATAAAGCGCGCTAAATTTAAATTATGGTATTGCGGCAATTTAAACTTATCAAATTGGTATTCACCTAGATCATTAATAAAATAATCATCGGTTGAGCAAATAACATATTGGCTTTCGTCTGCACCGGCGAGTTCGTCAGCAAGATTTTGCGCATAATAAGACTTACCGCTTCCTGGTAGTCCTCGTAAAATAAAAACTTGTTTCATAGCATCCATTTTTTAGTATGTAATGGTAAAACGATTAATATAAAAATATCTGAATGTTCATAATGCCACAAAATGGGTAAACATAAGAGCAACAAATAACAATACTCACATTTAGGCCTTAAAACTGTATAAAAATAAAGCGCATTTATAAAAATTTTTAAAGAGTTGCCCACAATAGTTTTTTTATCTTACTTTACTAGGTAAGATACAGGGTTCAAGTGCAGCGCCGTTTAAGAGCAATTTTGCCAGCGTGTGGTGCGTAGTTAAATTATATAGTTAGGCAACTTATATCATTGGAGTGAAGATGAGCCATTTAGCGATTTCAGAGCTATTAAAAGGCAAGGTATCGGTAGACAGCCAAGTTACAGTAAAAGGCTGGATCCGTACTCGCCGCGATTCAAAAGCAGGAATTTCATTTTTAGCCGTTCATGACGGTTCGTGTTTTGATCCTATTCAAGCGGTAGTTCCTAATTCACTTAATAATTATGATGAAGTCACTAGCCTAACAGCCGGTTGTTCTGTGTCGGTTACCGGTGTTTTAGTGCAATCTGCTGGCCAAGGTCAGTCTTATGAGATTCAAGCTAACTCGGTTACTGTATTAGGTTGGGTAGAAAACCCAGATTCGTACCCTATGGCTGCAAAGCGTCATAGTATTGAGTACTTACGTGAGCACGCTCACCTTCGCCCTCGTACTAACATGATTGGTGCCGTAACCCGTGTACGTAACTGTTTAGCTCAAGCTATTCATCGCTTTTACCATGAGCAAGGTTTTTTATGGATAAGCACCCCTATTATCACAGCAAGTGACTGTGAAGGCGCAGGTGAAATGTTCCGCGTATCAACGCTTGATATGCAAAACTTACCGCTTACCGATAAAGGCGAAGTAGATTACAGCGAAGATTTTTTTGGTAAAGAAGCATTTCTTACTGTATCTGGCCAGTTAAATGGTGAAACTTACGCGTCGGCAATGTCAAAAATTTATACGTTTGGCCCAACCTTCCGCGCAGAAAACTCAAATACTTCGCGCCACCTTGCCGAGTTTTGGATGGTAGAACCTGAATTAGCATTTGCTGATTTAGAAGATATTGCAAAACTAGCAGAGCAGATGTTGAAGTATGTGTTTAAAGCCGTACTAGAAGAGCGCCGCGATGACATGGAATTTTTTGCACAACGTGTAGAAAAAACAGCCATTACTCGCCTTGAAGAATTTGTAGAAAAAGACTTTGCACAAGTTGATTACACCGAAGCGGTAGAAATATTAAAAGCCTGTGGTAAAAAGTTTGAGTACGCTGTTGAATGGGGCGTAGATTTACAGTCTGAACACGAGCGTTACTTAGCAGAAGAACACTTTAAAGCACCGGTTGTTATTAAAAACTACCCACGCGATATTAAAGCGTTTTACATGCGCCAAAACGAAGACGGTAAAACCGTTGCCGCAATGGACATAGTAGCGCCAGGTATTGGTGAGATCATTGGTGGCTCACAACGTGAAGAGCGCCTAGATATTCTCGATGCTCGTTTAGACGAAATGGGCTTAAACAAAGACGACTACAGCTGGTACCGCGATTTACGTAAATACGGTACTGTGCCGCACTCAGGCTTTGGCTTAGGTTTTGAGCGTTTAGTTGCTTATGTTACTGGTATGGGCAACGTACGTGACGTTATCGCCTTCCCTCGTACTAAAGGCAGCGCAACGTACTAATACGTTAACGCTTACTGTGTACCATAGTAAAAACCAGCCGATGGCTGGTTTTTTTATGCCTAAGTAACCTGAGCTCCGGATAATAAACTTATCTCAAGCAGCTATTTTTCAGCGCTAACTGCGTTGAATTTTCTTGCAATAGGCCAGTCAGGTTAAGTGAATAAGTACCTTAGGTTTATTAGGCACAATCAAAAGCCGCAGCATCATAAAATGATACTGCGGCTTTTAATTTATCACTATAACTATAAATACAAATATAATTTTTAGTTATTAACTTATAGAGCTTGCTCTAGCTGTGGTAAAACATCAAACAGATCGGCAACTAAACCGTAGTCTGCAACCTGAAAAATAGGTGCGTCTGGGTCTTTATTAATTGCGACAATTACTTTTGAGTCTTTCATACCGGCTAGATGCTGAATTGCACCACTAATACCCACTGCAATGTACAAGTTTGGCGCTACAATTTTACCTGTTTGCCCTACTTGCATGTCATTTGGTACAAAGCCTGCATCAACTGCTGCGCGCGAAGCACCAATAGCAGCGCCTAACTTGTCGGCTATTCCGTGTAATAAACTAAAGTTTTCGCCATTTTGCATACCACGACCACCTGAGATAACCACAGTAGCTGCGGTTAATTCTGGGCGCTCTGATTTAGTTTGCTCATCGCTTACAAAGCTGCTTAGCGCAGAATCGGATACCGTATTAACTGCCGTTATTGGCGCGCTTGCTTGCTCTGTTTGTAAGTCGAAGCTACTAGCACGTACAGTGATAACTTTTTTGCTATCGAGTGACTTAACCGTGGCAATTGCGTTGCCCGCATAAATAGGACGCTTAAATGTTTCTGCGTCAACAACGTCAACAATTTCTGAAATTTGTGCAACATCAAGCAAGGCTGCAACGCGCGGCATAAAGTTTTTACCTGTAGTGGTAGCACTTACCACTATGTGGCTATAAGAATCAGCAAGCGATAGCACTAAATCTGCCATACTTTCAGCTAATTGGTGTGCATATACTGCGTTATCTGCTACCAGTACACTGGCTACGCCATTAATAAGCGCAACTTCTTCGCTTAATACACCTAGGTTTTCGCCCGCAATAAGCACATCAATAGGAAAACCAAGTTTTGCTGCTGCGTTAATTGTTTTTGAGGTTTCTGGTTTTAATACACCGTTATCGTGTTCTGCTATTACAAGTGTTTTCATTTAGATTACCTTCGCCTCTGTTTTTAATTTTTCTACAAGTTGCGCCACGTCCTCAACTATAATACCGGCAGTACGTTTAGCTGGCTCTTCAACGCTAATTAATTGCACACGGGCCGTTAAATCAACACCCAAAGTATCGGCTGCAATAACCTCAAGCGGTTTACGTTTTGCTTTCATTATATTTGGCAGCGACGCATAACGTGGCTCGTTTAAACGTAAATCGGTAGTTACAATAGCCGGTAAATTAAGCGCTACTGTTTGTAAGCCGCCATCAACTTCACGGGTAACATTAACTTTTCCATCAACCACTTCAACTTTTGAAGCAAACGTACCTTGGCCACGTTTGGTCAATGCAGCTAGCATTTGGCCGGTTTGGTTATTGTCTGAATCAATTGATTGCTTACCTAAAATAACTAATTCTGGTGCTTCTTGTTCTACAATTTTTGCAAGTAATTTAGCAATGTGCAGCGACTCTAACTTTTCATCGGTTTCGATGTGAATGGCTTTGTCGGCGCCTAGGGCTAATGCCGTACGTAACTGTTCTTGCGAGGCTTTTGGCCCAATTGTTACGGCAATAACTTCGCTTGCTGTACCCGCTTCTTTTAAGCGAATAGCTTCTTCAATTGCAATTTCGCAAAATGGGTTCATCGCCATTTTTACGTTGGTCAAATCAACGTCTGTTTTGTCTGACTTAACTCGCGCTTTTACGTTGTAATCTATAACTCTTTTTATTGGTACGAGAACTTTCATATGGACTCCATCGTTATTTAAACCTACAAGCTGACGTGCACGTCAACCTATTTATTTTATGAAATCAGACTACTGTCTATTGACGTAAACATCAACCTAAAATAACCTTTAAACATTCACAACCCATAACTTTTTATTAGCATCTATCAAATGGGTTATGTATTTCATTAACGTGTAGTTAAATATAGGGTACGTTAACCATTCGAATAAGAGGTATTTATGATCACCCGGGAAACCATGGAATTTGATGTAGTTGTTGTAGGTGCAGGCCCAGCGGGTCTTGCATGTGCAATAAAACTGGCACAACAAGCGCAAAATAAACAACAAGAATGCATGATCTGTGTCGTTGAAAAAGGTTCAGAAGTGGGTGCTCATATACTCTCTGGTGCCGTGTTTGAAACCAAAGCGCTGGATGAATTACTGCCAAATTGGCAAGAGCTCAACGCCCCTGTAACCACCAAAGTAGCAAAGGATGAAATTTACTGGTTTAACAACGAACAAAAAGCCACCGCTATTCCGCACTTTGCCACACCAAAAACCTTTCATAATGATGGCAATTATATTGTCTCTATGGGGAATGTTTGTCGCTGGTTAGCTGAGCAAGCAGAAGCACTGGGAGTCGAGATTTTTCCTGGGTTTAGTGCGCATTCGCTTATTATTGAAGACGACACAGTAAAAGGCATTATTACTGGCGATATGGGCCTTGATAAAGACGGCAACGAAAAAGATGGTTACATGCCTGGCATGGAGCTACGCGCTAAATACACCGTATTTGCCGAAGGTTGTCGTGGTCATTTGGGCAAACAACTCATTAATGAATTTGCCCTCGATGATGAGTCATCACCGCAGCACTATGGCTTAGGCTTAAAAGAAATTTGGCAAATTGATGAAAGTAAGCATCAATTAGGCACAGTAGTACACGGTACAGGCTGGCCATTACAAGGCGATACTAACGGCGGCGCATTTATGTACCACTGTGAAAACAACCAAGTTGTGGTAGGACTGATTGTTGATCTCAACTACTCAAACCCGCATTTAAGCCCGTTTGATGAGTTTCAGCGCATGAAACACCATCCTGTGTTTAAAAATGTATTAGCAGGCGGCGAACGTGTTGCTTATGGTGCTCGTGCTATTGCTAAAGGCGGCTTGCACTCATTACCAAAAATGCATTTTCCTGGTGGGTTATTGGTAGGCTGCGATGCAGGTACGCTTAACTTTGCAAAAATTAAAGGTAATCATACTGCAATGAAGTCGGGTATGGTGGCAGCTGAAGTTATTTTTAAAGCATTAGAAAATGAGCAAGCAAATACCGACTTAAGCGAGTTTAAAGACGCGTTTGAGCAATCTTGGGCTTATAAAGAATTGCAGCAATCACGTAACTTTGGCCCTGTTATGCACAAGTTAGGTAAGTTTGTTGGTGGCGCATATAACACCCTAGATCAAAATATTTTTAATGGTTGCTTGCCATTTACCTTTAAAGACAACACCCCAGATCACGATACTTTAGTTGATGCGGCGGATGCCGATAAAATAGTGTATCCAAAACCCGATGGTAAACTCAGTTTTGATAAGTTGTCGTCGGTATTTTTATCAAATACTAACCACGAAGAGTCACAGCCGTGTCATTTGCAATTAAAAGATCCGAGTATTCCAATTGCTGTAAACTTAGTTAAATTTGATGAGCCAGCGCAGCGCTATTGCCCTGCTGGGGTTTATGAAATTCAAGAAATTGCTGGCACTAAAGAGTTTGTGATTAACTCGCAAAACTGCGTGCATTGTAAAACCTGCGATATTAAAGATCCGAGCCAAAATATTACTTGGGTAACTCCGGAGGGGACTGGCGGGCCAAATTATCCTAATATGTAGTTATTATTGTTAATAAAAAGTAGGTTTTTACATATAAATTATAAACCTACACTAATTTGCAGGGGCTTGTGCCCCTGTTTTGCGCTATGCTTACCCTAGTTTTTATAAAAGAGAATTAGTTATGCCGTCGTCAAAAGTTGTTTTTCGTTTTTTAGCAGAGCCTACTGATGTAAATTTTGGTGGTAAAGTGCATGGTGGAGCCGTCATGAAGTGGATTGACCAAGCTGGCTATGCATGTGCTGCAGGCTGGAGTGGCCATTACTGTGTTACCGTATCTGTTGCTGGGGTGAAGTTTAGACGCCCTATTTTAGTAGGCCAAATTGTTGAAGTGGAAGCTAAAATAGCGCATACCGGTAAAACCAGTATGCAAATATTTATTCAAGTGCGTTGTGGCGACCCCAAAACACAAAATATGGTTGAAACCAACCACTGTGTTATTAGCTTTATTGCTATGGATGAAACCGGTTACCCAGTAGCTGTGCCTTCTTTTAAAGCGATTACCGAAGAAGATTTAAAATTAGAAAACTACGCTATAAAAATGAAAGAAATTGCAATAGAGACGGAAAACTTACTGCATAAGGTATAAGTAACTAAAGTGTGCCTGTAAAAACCTCACACTTTTTGTAAAACATGCAATAGAGCTTAGAAAGTAACAACTAATAAAAGTTCACTGCTGTACACGTATCATACAAACGGCCATAAAAACCAATACTAAAGTAGGTTTTTATGGCCGTTTTTTTATGTTTTTAATAAGTGGCATGCTCACTGCACCTACCTTGATGACGTTTGATTTAATTACATCTTATTTTTTCAAGCATTTGATTTTTATTATTAAAGGAGCTAATTCATGATTAAAACACTTTCTCTTTCTACACTTGCTTTAGTAACACTGGGTTTTAATACTGCAGCTAAGGCTGATATTGCTGATTTCGATTCTCCACGTATCTACACGGGTGTTGGTTACGGTCAATATTCTTTTGAATTTGAAGACAGTGACAAAGACACTGACTTTGACGACGATGCACAAATGCTAAAAGGTTACGTTGGCGCACAATTTAACGAGTATTTAAGCTTAGAGCTTGCTTATCAAAACTTTGATGAAGTAAGTGATGTGGACAGCAAAGCTGAAATTGATGGCGTATCGCTTGCCGCACGCTTGGGCTACCCTATTACAGAGAGTTTTTCTGTGTATGCAAAAGGCGGTTGGCTTGAGTGGGATGCAGAATACACACAAGATTTACCAGTAGGTTCTGTTTCAGCTTCTACAGATGGTGGTGATGCGTTTTACGGTGCAGGTATTGAATATGCACTTACAACAAACGTTCAATTTCGTTTAGAGTATGAACGCTATAAACTTGATGACGATATTGACCCAGATATGGATGTAGCGTCTCTATCAGTGCAGTACATGTTTTAATTAAACCCTAAAACGTGTGTAAAAGGTAAGCTTAGGCTTACCTTTTTTGTTTTGAGTGGTTTAAACGCACATGCATATAAACCACTTAGTCTAATCAATACCTTTTAGACTAGGCTTCTATAAGTAACCTGAGCTCTGGTTAAGAGATTTACTAACGTATTAAATCATAGTTATATTTAATTTTATTTTCTCTAGCCAGAGATTTTCAGTGAAAATAAGGCGAATTTACGCGTCAATAGCTGGCCTATTGCAAGTAAATTCAACGCAGTTAGCGCTGAAAGTAGCTGCTTGAGATAGGTTTATTATCCGGAGCTCAGGTTAAGTAATAAACTCACTTACAAGTAATGCCATAAACGCTAAATATGGGTAGAATAGCGCTCTATTTCATTTGCACCCGAGTACTATGAGCGATTATACCATTTCGGCTATTGGCCACATTCAATCTCCTTATAAACAAAAGTTTGCTATACCTAGGCAACCTCGTTTAGTGCCAGAAGCTAAAGCAAAGCTTATTTTTGCGCCTGACTTTAATCGTGAAGAATTTGTACGCGGGCTCGATGAGTTTAGCCATATTTGGCTGCTATTTCGTTTTCATGAAACAGCCGACAAAGGCTATTCGGCTATGGTGCGCCCGCCTCGTTTAGGTGGTAATGCCCGCAAAGGCGTGTTTGCCACGCGTGCCACTTTTAGGCCTAACGCCATTGGTATGAGCGCAGTAAAACTAGAAGGTATAGAGTATAAAAATGGCCAACTGAGCTTATTACTCGCCGGAATAGATTTACTCGATGGCACACCAATAATCGATATAAAACCTTACTTACCCTATTCTGACTCTATGCCAGAGGCCAGTGCGGGGTTTGCCGACACCCGCCCAGAAACCCACATGAGCGTTGAATTTACCCCTGAAGTACTAGATTTTATTGCGCAGCAAACGCAATATCCAGATTTACAGGCGTTTATAAGTAATGTGCTAAAGCAAGATCCTCGCCCTGCTTATAAAAAGCAAAAAGACGGACAGCAAAGCTACGGCATGACTTTGTATAACTATAATATTTGCTGGCAAGTTAATGAGTCACATAATTTAGTTACTAGTATAGAAAATACCTAAATAATTTATCACTTAGCGCTTTAGTGTAAATGCAACCGCTGGTAGACTGAAGCCCTTACAATATGTACATAATTACTCTAATTTCGGAAACAACATGCGTACCAGTCAATATATACTCGCCACACTTAAAGAAACGCCTTCGGATGCTGAAATTGTATCGCATCAATTAATGCTTAGAGCCGGTATGATCCGTCGTGTCGCTTCGGGTTTATACACTTGGTTACCCACTGGGTTACGGGTACTTAGAAAAGTAGAAAATATCGTACGTGAAGAAATGAATAAAGCCAATGCGATTGAAATGCTGATGCCAGTAATTCAACCAGCAGATTTATGGGAAGAATCAGGTCGTTGGGATGAGTTTGGTCCTGAACTTATGCGTTTTACCGATCGTCATAATCGTACCTTTGCGCTTGGCCCAACTCACGAAGAAGTGATCACTGATTTTGTTCGTAAAGAAATTAGCAGCTATAAACAGCTACCAATTTCTTTATACCAAATACAAACTAAAGTGCGCGACGAACGTCGTCCGCGTTTTGGTGTAATGCGCGCCCGCGAATTTACAATGAAAGATGCCTATTCATTTCACTTAAGTGATGAGTGTTTAGATGCAACGTATCAAGTAATGCACAAAGCGTATTGTAATATTTTTGAGCGTTTAAACTTAGACTACCGCCCTGTTATTGCCGACACGGGTTCTATTGGTGGTAGCGTATCGCATGAGTTTCATGTACTTGCAGAATCTGGTGAAGACGCTATTGCATTTAGTGATGGCAGCGACTACGCAGCAAATATTGAAAAAGCAGAAGCACTTGCACCAAGCGAGCCACGCCCAGCTGCAACAAAAGAGCTTAAAGCGTTTCCAACGCCTGACGCTAAAACAATTAACGAGCTTAAAAAGCACTACGGTGTTAAACCACATCGCGGTGTTAAAACATTAATCGTTTACGCTACGCCTGATGAAAACGGGGTACGTGGTTTAGTTGCGCTAGTTTTACGCGGCGATCACGACCTTAACGAACTAAAAGCTGAAAAACACCCGTTAGTAGATTCTCCGCTTGAAATGGCAACAGAGGCAGACATTGTTGCTGCTATTGGTGCAAAACCTGGCTCATTAGGCCCGGTTGGCCTGTCTATGCCAATTATTGTTGATAGAAGCGCTAACATACTAGCTGACTTTGTTGCCGGCGCTAATAAAGACGACGAGCATTACAGCGGCATTAACTGGGATCGTGATGTAACTGATTATGAAGTTGCTGATATACGTAATATTGTAGAAGGCGATGCAAGCCCATGTGGCCAAGGCACTTTACAAATTAAACGTGGTATTGAAGTTGGCCATATTTTCCAACTTGGCACTAAATACTCACAAGCAATGAAGGCTGGCGTATTAAACGAATCAGGTAAAAACCAAATAATGACTATGGGTTGTTATGGTATTGGTGTGTCGCGTATTGTTGCTGCAGCAATCGAGCAAAACAACGACCAATACGGTATTATTTGGCCACAACCAATTGCACCGTTTGATTTAGCTATTGTGCCTATGAATATGCATAAGTCGCATCGCATTCCAGATATTGCTAACAACCTTTACCAAGGCTTAAAAGATGCTGGCCTTGATGTGTTATTTGATGACCGTAAAGAGCGCCCTGGCGTTATGTTTAACGACATGGAATTAATTGGCGTACCATTTACATTAGT
This sequence comes from Pseudoalteromonas sp. 120-MNA-CIBAN-0494, assembly GCF_040308885.1. NCBI lineage: Bacteria > Pseudomonadati > Pseudomonadota > Gammaproteobacteria > Alteromonadales > Pseudoalteromonadaceae > Pseudoalteromonas > Pseudoalteromonas sp. 120-MNA-CIBAN-0494. The sequence goes on along the minus strand of NZ_JBEOOE010000003.1, from coordinate 128,582 downwards.
TATTGGCGAGCGCAACCTTGATGAAAACAAAGTTGAACTTAAAAACCGCCGCACTGGTGAAAAGCTAATGATTGATATTGATACAGCAATCGATGCAATTAAAGCAGCTGTTAAAGGTTAAGCATAAAATACACTTAACTATAAATAAAAAACCGCTTTAAAGCGGTTTTTTTATATCTAAAATATAATCACTTCAGCTAAAAAAAGGTGACTTATTAAAAGCCGCCTATTTCGCTTTAGTGTTAACTCAACCACGTAATAAGCTTGTCTTTTAACGTTTGCGGCTTAATTGGTTTAGTAATGTAGTCGTTCATACCGGCCGTTAAACAACGCTCTCTGTCGCCTTCCATTGCACTTGCTGTCATCGCAATGATAGGCACATGAATATATTCTATTCCGGCTTTGGCGTTTCTAATTTCGCTGGTGGTATCGTAGCCGTTTAAATTAGGCATTTGGCAATCCATTAAAATAACGTTAAAAGGTTGCTGTTTATTACTCTTTAACGCCTCTAAAGCTTCAAGACCGTCAGATGCACAGGTGATTTTAACTTTAGTGTGCTTTAAAATCGCTTTAGCCACTTCTATGTTGATCATATTATCGTCAACTAAAAGCACATGATAAGCTGATAAGTCTGCATCTACAGGCTCTTCAATTAAGCTCTTTGGTGGGGTAATAACAAACTCGCTACTGGCACCAAATAAACTCGCTAATTTGTAACTAAACTCATCTTGGGTAAGCGGTTTATTTAAAATATGTAGATGATCAGGAAATACTTTTTTCGATTGTTTGTTCATCACCATATCACGCAAAATTAGTACATATTTTTTATCGTACTGTTTGCAAAAGCTAATCAGGGCATTAACTTGTGGATGGTCGTCGTCAATAATTAATAAGTCCGCTTCAAACTCATCATGCTCACTAAAGTAATCTAACCTAACAATATTACTTTTATCTACTTTGCATGTTTGCAGTAATAAATCACACACATTGTTATACACATTATCGCGAGCAATTAATGCAGCAACATCAATACTGGTAGCAAGCTCAATGCCGGTATTTAGCTTTTTCTGGGGTGCTACATGCAGCTCAACGGTTGCAGTAAAAGTGCTCCCTACCCCTTTTTCGCTTGTTAGCGATATATTACCACCCATTAATTGCGCTAGCTTTTTACAAATTGATAAACCCAAGCCGGTACCGCCAAAATGGCGTGTGGTGCTTGAATCTTCTTGGGTAAACACTTCAAATAGTTTATCTATATTTTCAGCTGCTATGCCAATTCCAGTGTCTTTAACCGCAAAACTCATCTGTAATTTAGTATCGGTAATGTATTTAGAGCCTATGGTTAAGCTAACTTCACCTTTGTGAGTAAACTTAAAAGCATTATTAACCAAATTAATTAAAATTTGCTTAAGGCGATGGCTGTCACCTACTACCATACGATCAACAATATTGTGGGTGTGTAAAAATACTTCAAGTCCTTTGCGTTGCCCTTGTAGCGCTAATGAGTTAATCATATCGCTGCACACGGTAACAACATCAAAGCTGTGATTATCAATATCGAGCTTACCCGCTTCTATTTTTGAAAAATCTAAAATATCATTAATTAAATTCATTAAAGAATTAGCACTGCTATTTGCAAGTTTTAAATAATGATGCTGTTGCTCTGATAAGCCATCTTCTTTAAGCATTTCTAGCATGCCTAATACCCCGTTCATAGGGGTGCGTATTTCGTGAGAAATATTAGCTACAAAGTCACTTTTAGCTTGGCTTGCTGCTAATGCTTCATCTATTGCGCGCTCAAGCTCTCGGGTTCTTTGCGAAACTTTAAGCTCTAAAGTGGTATTAACTCCCTCAAGTTCAGCTTGAATATTTTTAAGCGAGCTTATGTCTCTTAAAATAGCCGCAACTTGATAACGCTCATTAAACACATCATAAATACTGCTGAGGGTTATTGAGTAGTAGTATTTATTGCCCGAACTGTCGGTGTGCATGGCTTCAAAGGGCATTTTAGAGCCATTTTTAATGGTTTCTCTTATGCATTGCTCATCTTCTTTATTTAAAGTAAATAAAGAAATAAAATTTACGTTATCACTCTCTAGTATATCGCCAAACACTTGCTTAGCTGTGTTATTAAATTGCACTACTTTACCCGACTCTGAAATGCTAAAAATAGCATCTAAGGAGTTTTCTATTACTGTGTTATTTTGCTCTTTTAACGAATGAATAAGTAACTTTCGGTTTATAAAGCGCTGATACAGCATGGTCATAACTAAAAACACACCAAAAAATACAGCTAATGTAGTAATAAAGCTTTGGCGTCTCTCGCTCACTTTTGCTAATAATGTTTGCGTATCTACACTCACAGCAAGCTCGAGTGGCAGCATGGCAATATCATTACCAAAATAAATACGCTTTTGAAGTGTGTATTGTTGTGGGTAGTTATTTAACGGCAGCGTTTTGTCTGCAGCCATATTTTGCGCGCCAACAGACTCTTGCTCCCAGGTTCTGCTTTTATTAAACTCAAACCCAAAGCGCAGCTCTGGGTTTGGATGATATAAAAACTCACCTTGGTTACTCATTAAATAAATTGCAGTGCCTTGCGGAGACTCAAAAGTGAGGCTTTTAAATAGTTGCTCTGCATAATAATTCGTAACTAAAACCGCAGAAACCTGTTTGTTTTTGTCAAATACAGGTTTTGCTACCCGAAAGGTACTGATATAAGGCTGCTGAATTTTACCATTTTCACGGTTGTAATTTATTGGCGAAATATAAACAGTGTGCTCATCAAGCATACTGGTTTTAATAACGTAATCTCGTTGGCCTTTTTGTTGTAATTGCTCGCCTTCGAGTATGGTAATTTTGCCTTGCTCGGTCCGATCAACCCTTACGACTTCTTGCCCGCCTTCTGCTAGCATTATATAACGCGCTTGTAATATGCTTTCGTCGGTGCGCATAAAGCCAGAAAATATACTCGCTAAGCGATTTTTCCAAATGGCCATAGGCGTTGCAGATGCTGGATCTGACAATTGATTTTCACTAGCGCGTGATATTGCTTTTATAGGTGGGGTTGCATCTAAAAATCGAATGGCGTTAACGCTGTCGGTAAAGTGTTTTTTTAACGATAATGTTTTAGTTTCGAGTTCGCGTTTTAGCTCTATTTGCGCCGTGTGATAAATTTCACTTCTTACTTTTTGCTCAAATATATACATTGAAGGCAACGCAATGATCATAAAAATCATTACGGCAAAAAGTATTAGCTTATTACTTTTTGCAACTCTAGATAAAAAATTTCGTTTTAACATTTACTATTACCTACACTATAGTACTTACATAAGTAGTCTAGATTGAGAAACAATAAACCTCAAAATTAATTACTTACCTCTTTTATTTGCAATAAAGAGTGCCAAATTATGAAGTGTATTCTACCACTACCATTGCTCTTAATGAAATAAACTAAACGCTATTTATATTTGTTTATAAATGAAAAAGGCAGCGAGTGCTGCCTTCAAAACTTAAAGCTTTGTCTATTAACTATCTAAATAACACATCTTCGCGGTTAAACCATTTAACGCAAAAAGCTAATAAAATACCGGCAATAATAGCTGTAGCTAAAAATATTAGCCCTATTAGCGTGTAATCTACTGTGCCTTTAACTATTTCTTTTATTGCTAACGCTACATTAGTGACAGGAATAAACGCTGTTTTAACAGTGAGTTCCACATTTGGCATTAAGGCAATTATTACCGGAAAAATAACGCCCAGAGATAACGGTGTCATGTAGTTTTGCGCTTCTTTAAAGGTACGTGCGTAAATTGAAATAGCTAACGCTAGCGCAGAAAATATAGCCGCCAGTGGTAACAGTAATACAAAAATCATTAATAAATCAGAAACGGCTAAGCTACTAAATGCAACTTTAATAAATTCAAGATCCGCAAAAGTAATCGCCAAGGCTATCCACACTCCCATACTCAGCACAGTAATGGTTGTAGAGGCAATCGAAGTAGTTAAAAGGGTAATAAATTTACCTAAAACAAGTTGTGTACGAGTGATAGGTGTTAACAATAATGTCTCTAGGGTGCCACGTTCTTTTTCGCCTGCTCCTAAGTCAATGGCAGGATAAGTTGCTCCCATTAATACTAAAGGTACTAATAAGTACGGTAAAAACCCACCTATTTTTTCACCTAGGTTTTCACGTTTGTCGGCGGTATCTACTTTTACAACTTCAATTGGTTCAAGTATTGCTTTTTGCGTTGCTTCGTCAATGCCAAAACTAAGCAGCTTTTGTACTTGTAACGCATCGCTGTATTCTTGCGCTAGCTCTTTCACCCGCTGAAACAAAAAGTTAATAGACTTAGCGTCGTTAAACACTACCTGCCATTTGCTTTGCTGTGCATTATTTAACGTTTGCTGTGCATTGCTTGGTAAATAAATGCCCATATCAATATCGCCAGCAATCACTGCGGCTTTAAGCTGTGCAACACTATTAAAGGTTTTAGTGCCTTTATACTGCTCAAAACTTTTATGGTAAAACACTTTGTCGGTAAACTCTGGCGCATAGTCGCCGTTTACAATAGCGTAGGTATTTACTTTTTGCTCTGCATCCATAGCTGCTTGTGCGCTAATAAAGGCAACAACGGCAAAAATAAGTGGGAACACTGCAACTGGCACAGCCACTACAAATATGAGCGTTTTTTTATCGCGTAGTAACTCTCTTAATTCCTTTTTAAATACTTCAAACATCACGTTTCTCCGTTAATATGTTCATAAACGCTTGGTTAAGTTCTTCACTGTTACCTGTTTGTTTAAACTCTTCTACAGTGCCATCAAAACAGCTTACGCCTTCGTTAATCACTGCTACGCGGTCGCACAGTAAAGCAACTTCATCTAGGTGGTGCGTTGAAAAAACAACCGGTGTTCCTTGCGCTTTTAAACCTTTTATAAAGTTAATTACCGTTTGTGTGGTCATAATATCTAACCCGGTCGTTGGCTCATCTAAAACCACTACAGCAGGATAATGCACTACTGCGCGGGCAATATTGGCTTTTTGTTTCATTCCGGTTGAGAGGTTTTCTGCACGCTTATCTATAAATTTATGCATATCGAGCAAGGTAAATAGCTCTTCGCAGCGTGTTGCAATATCTTTTTTGCTCATGCCATGGAGTTTTGCAAAATATTCGATGTTTTCTTTTACGGTTAAACGCCCGTATAAGCCGGTTGAACCCGATAGAAACCCAATCGATTTACGCCCCAGCAATGGCTTTTTTATTATGTCGTTACCGGCAATGGTAATACTGCCGGCATCGGGTTTTAAGGCAGTAGAAATCATTCTTAACGTGGTGGTTTTACCTGCGCCATTTGGTCCTAGCAGTCCAAGTACTTCGCCTTTTGCACAACGAAAGCTAACATCTCTAACTGAATGAAAATAATCTTTATCTTCGCGCGGGTCTATTTCATCTACTTTGTTTTTTTTATGATCTTTAGTTAGCTTAAATTTCTTTTTAAGGCCAATAACTTCTATCATGTTCGTATCCTTCGTTTTTCTCTAAAGTAATCCGTATTATTATAAAATGTGTCGTCGGTGTTGTCCTCATGCCACCCCGGAACACCTAGTAGTGGTAAAGGTGAAAGGAGTTTATTGTCGGCTAAACACTGATCGGTTTTTATCATCTCATAAAGTCTTTGATCTAGGTACTGGTATTGGGTAACTAAATCTTTACAAAATATTTCATCGGGTACAGTTACAAACAACGCTTTACCCGTTAAACCAATATAGGGTTTAGTTAGCATTTCGTAATTAGCATGGCCAAACATAAATGGTTTGATGGTTTTTCCCCACTGCGCTCTATGCTCAACAAACGCTGTTTTCCATTGATGATCGCGCAACCACTGTTGCCATTGGGTATTGCTAATAGCCAGTACAACACCGCATTCGTCAAATAAGGTTAGGGCATTGCGATGTTTGGTACGCTGCTTTGTGCCATGTACTGCAATATCTGCTACGTGGCGTTGATTAATGAGCGCTTTGGTTTTAGGAAATAAACACCAAATAAAGCCACCAAATAAGTCGTGCCAATTTTCAGTACGCGTAGGCACCTGCCCTGTTTCAAAAATAACTTGCTCGTAATAACGCTCAGCAAAATCTATTTTTGCATCATCGACAAAGCTAATAGCCAAGTTATTGGCATTAATTGCGTTTAAGTGTGGGCTAAACCAGCTAGGCAGAGGCCAATTTTTTTGCTCATGTATATTAAACAACGTACGCAAATGCTCAAAAGCGCCGCTTTGTAAGCAGCTTGGCTGAAATTCTTCTGGGGGAGTAAAACGCTTCATTATTATTTGTACTTACTAGTTTATACCTTAAATTTTGTAACAGTTTACCGCAAAAACTGGTTCTAATTAATAGAACTTCATATACTGGGTTATCTTAAAACAAAAATAGAGCCAATATGAAACGTTATTTCTCTCTTACCCTTATCACTGCTGCCGTATTAGCGGGCTGCGCTACAACAAGTATTACCTCCGATGATGTAACTAAGGGCTACAACAGTATTCAAGCTGATGAAATTGCTAAGCATGTAAAAGTGTTAGCATCGGATGAATTTGGTGGCCGTGCCCCTTCATCGCCAGGCGAAAAGCTAACGCTTGATTACCTAACAGCGCAATTTAAAGCCTTGGGTTTAAAGCCCGGTAATGGCAATAGCTTTTTACAAGAAGTTCCGCTGGTTTCGCTTGAAGCAGACTCAGACATGGTATTAAAAATTGGTGGTAAAAACTACCAATACAAAACAGACATGGTAATGGGCAGTAGTCGCATTAGCGAAAACCAAGCAATTGAAAACTCTGAGCTAGTATTTGTTGGTTACGGCGTTAATGCACCAGAGTATAACTGGAACGATTACGAAGGCTTAGATGTTAAAGGCAAAACGGTAGTAATGCTGGTAAACGATCCGGGCTTTGCAACTAAAAACCCTGATTTATTCACTGGCGATGCCATGACCTATTATGGCCGTTGGACTTATAAATACGAAGAAGCGAGTCGTCAAGGTGCAGCGGGCGCAATTATTATTCACGAAACAGCACCAGCTTCATACCCTTGGTCTGTAGTAGAAAACTCGTGGAGTGGTGAGCAGTTTGGTTTTCAAAAAGAAAACAACAATATGGACCGTGTAGCCGTTGAAGGCTGGGTAACAACAGACGTAGCCAAAGAGCTGTTTAATAAAGCAGGGCTTGATTTTGATACACTAAAAGCCAATGCTGCAAAAGGCGCTTACCACGTTGATATGGGCGATTTGACTGCCTCTATAAAGATAAAAAACACCATTAAAAAGTCTATCTCGTATAACTTTATTGCCACTTTACCGGGCAGTGAAAAACCAGATGAACATGTTATTTATTCTGCACATTGGGATCACTTAGGCACTGATAAAAACCGCAAAGGGGATCAAATTTTTAATGGCGCGCACGATAATGCTACCGGTACGGCTGGTTTAATTGAAGTGGCTGAAGCCTTTACTAAATTACCTAAGCACCCTAGCCGTTCAATGACCTTTTTAGCGGTAACCGCTGAAGAGCAAGGCTTATTAGGATCAAAATATTATGCAGCTAACCCTGTTATTGCTGCCAATAAAACCGTTGCTAACATTAATATGGACAGCTTAAATTTATTAGGCAAAGTAAAAGATATTAGCGTGGTAGGTATTGGTAAATCACAAATGGATGATTTATTAACAACGGTTGCGCTTGAGCAAGGCAGAACAATATCTGGCGATCCTAATCCTTCTTCGGGTGGTTACTATCGCTCTGATCACTTTGCTTTTGCAAACATGGGCATTCCAGCCATGTACGCAGGTGGTGGCACGCAAGCCTTTGACGAAGAAACTGCAAACTACCGTAAGCGTATGAGCTTAGTACTGCGCGGTTGTTATCATCAACCATGCGATCGCTACCGTGATGAATGGGATTTATCGGGCGCGGTGCAAGACCTACAATTATTTTATAAAGTAGGTTTTAATATTTCTGAGCAAGAGCAATGGCCAACGTGGAACACTAACTCTGAGTTCCAACGTAAGTAATTTAATCTTATCTAATCGAAAAACTCAAATAGAGTAATCGATATAATTGCACTCAAATGATATTGATTATCATTTGAGTGCAATGTAAAGTGTAGCTTAGTTACTTACTAGGCCACACTTTATGCAATTACTCTCACATAGTGGATTTATAACAGCCAATTCAAAACGCTTTATGGGTCAAAACAAACGCTTATTATTACCACTCTTTATATTAGTGTGTTTAGCCCTACCTAATTTACGCGCTATTACTATTACTGCACTCAGTGACGCATTTTTTCAGGTCAGTGTTTTTGTAGCAGCTACCTTACTAATTTACTACTATGCCATAGCACGTTTACCACAATTAGAGCTTAGTTATTTAAGCGCTAAGTCGCCTATTTTAGAAGTTGCTTTTGCATCTATACTAGGTGCATTACCAGGCTGTGGTGGTGCAATTATTGTTGTTACCCAATTTACAAAAGGCCAAGCCAGTTTTGGCGCTATTGTCGCGGTTTTAGCTGCAACAATGGGTGATGCGGCATTTTTACTACTTGCTACTCGCCCTACCGAAGGAGTAATTATTATGGGTATTGGCTTGGTTGTAGGAACTTTAAGCGGATTGATAGTAAATGCTATTCATAAAAAAGACTTTTTGCGACCACTCCCACAACAGCATAAACAACAGGTTATACAGCTACCAACAGCTATTATTAAAATATCTAAGCCGGTATGGATGGTTGCTATTGTTCCAAGCTTAATTATTGCTTTGTTAATTGCGTTTAATGTTGATTTTAACAAGTGGGGTACTAATATACCTAACATTATTAGCTTTTTTGGCGCTGCAATGGCACTGTTTATTGTCAGTATTTGGGCGTATTCGTCTAAAGGAGAGAGCTATAAAGAAGTCACCGCAGAAGACGATGCATGTAAGCGTAATCCTCCCTCTAATATTACCAAGGTATTACAAGACACTCACTTTGTAACTGCGTGGGTCGTTGCGTCATTTATGTTATTTGAAATATTAGTAAATGTGGCAGGACTTGATTTAAAAGCATGGTTTTTACACTATGCGTATTTAGCACCACTTATAGCGGTATTAATCGGTTTTTTACCCGGTTGCGGGCCACAAATAATTGTTACCACTTTGTACATTCAAGGTATTATTCCATTTAGTGCTTTAACTGCAAATGCTATTTCTAACGATGGCGATGCGCTGTTTCCTGCCATAGCAATGGCACCAAAAGCCGCGCTCATAGCAACTTTTTATACTGCAATACCGGCTTTAGGCGTGGGTTATGGTTTATATTTTTGGTGAGTAAGTAATACTTTTAAATACAGTAAACAAAAAACCAGCCGAAGCTGGTTTTTTAATAACAATAAGCGCGTATGTTTAGCTCATCGCCATCATCATTACCGATGGATTTTCTAAGTACGATTTCCAAAGGTTATTAAAACGGGCAATAGTGCCACCATCAATCACGCGATGATCGCCAGACCAGCTCACCTGCATTATAGCTTTGCTTACCACTTGGCCGTTTTCATCAAAACGCGGTAAGTGCTGTAATTTACCCAAAGCAACAATAGCCACCTCTGGTTTATTAATAATAGGCGTCGCAATAGTGCCGCCAATTGCACCAATATTTGAAATACTAATAGTACCGCCTTTCAAATCATCTGGCGCAACACGACCTTCTCGCGCTGAGTCGGTTAAACGGGTTAAATCGTTTGCAACTTCTACAATACTTTTGCTCTGACACGATTTAATATTAGGCACTAATAAACCTATTTTTGAGTCAACTGCAATTCCAATATTATGATCGTTATAATAGGTAAGCTCGCTGCACTCATCATTTACTTTAGAGTTAAGTACTGGGTACTCTTTCATTGCAAGCGATAATGCTTTAACAAAAAACGGCATCATGGTTAGTTTAATACCTTGCGCTTTATACTGCTCTTTTAAACTAGAGCGAAGCGCAATTAGCTTAGTTAAGTCTACTTCATCACTAAAGGTAAAGTGTGGAATGGTCGAAACCGACGCCACCATTTGTTTAGCCATTGCCGCTTTTATGCCTTTAATTGGCTCTACACGTGTACCACCTGAGTGTGTAGCTGATGTTCTTTGCTCATTGCCACTGTGCAATGGTGAGGTATCGATAGTGTTAGGAACTTCGCCTTTTACAAACTCTTCTATGTCTTGTTTATAAATACGGCCATTTTTACCACTGCCCGGTACACAGGTTAAATCAACATCAAGCTCGCGTGCTTTACGACGAACCGCTGGCGATGCAACTGCTTTTTTATTCACAATTTTAGTTGTTTGCTCAGCTTTAATAGCCGCTGGTTTATCTGCTGCATTAGTTTGTGCTTTTACCACTGCTTGATTTATATCTGCATCGGCTTTAGCTGTACGCCCTGCTACCGTCATTTGAAATAACGGGCTGTGCACTTTGGCTATTTCACCTTTTTGATAATACAGCTTATTTACAACACCAGTATATTTTGCCGGTATTTGTACCAAGGCTTTGTCTGTCATTACATCACAAACCGCTTGATCCTCAACTATTTCTTCACCTTCGGCAACTAACCAGTCAACAATTTCACACTCAACAATACCTTCGCCTATATCTGGCAAAATAAAATCTTCTAAGTGCTCGCTGCTATTATTACTGACAACCGTTTGAGCTGCTTTTTCAGGTGCTGCATCAGCTTCTTCGCTAACTGCTTCACCACTTACATTCATAGCAAATAATGGCCCATGAACCTTGGCAATTTCACCTTTTTGATAATAAAGCTTGGTAATAACCCCATCATGTACAGCGGGTATTTGCACTAATGCCTTGTCTGTCATTACATCACAAATAGGCTGATCTTCAGCCACAGTGTCACCTTCTGCTACAAGCCATTCAACAACTTCGCATTCAACTATGCCTTCACCAATATCGGGTAATATAAAATCTTTAGCCATGGTATCCCCTAAAAATCCATTGATTGTTTAATTGCGGCCAATACTTTTAATGCATCCGGTACATATTCTTTTTCAAGCGCTAACGGATACGGCGTATCTAAGCCACACACGCGCATAATTGGCGATTCTAAATGTAGGAAACATTCTTGACCAATGGTTGCCGCTATTTCTGCACCAAAGCCATTAGTAATTGGCGCTTCGTGGCTAACAATCAAGCGTCCAGTTTTAGTCACCGACTGTGCAATTGCCTCTACATCCCATGGTAAAATACTGCGTAAATCAATTACTTCGCAGCTAATGCCTTGTTCACTTGCTTGTTTGGCGGCGTCTTCTATTATTTCCATTTGCGCGCCCCACGCAAGTAAGGTCACGTCTGTACCTTGCTGTACTACCTCGGCTTTTCCAAGCTCAATGATGTAATCTTCTTCTGGCACTTCGCCGATTGATGCGCGGTATAAGCGTTTTGGTTCAAAAAACAATACCGGGTTGTCATCTTTGATTGCCGCGCGTAATAAGCCTTTTGCTTGGTACGGGTTACGTGGCACAATCACTTTTAAGCCTGGTGTATGTGCAAAGTAAGCCTCGGGTGATTGTGAATGATACAAGCCCCCTGCAATTCCGCCGCCGTAAGGTGTACGAATAGTTAAATTACCCACATTAAACTCATTACCACTGCGGTAGCGAAATTTAGCTGATTCATTGACTATTTGGTCAAAGGCTGGAAATATATAATCTGCAAACTGTATTTCTGCCAGCGCTGGAGCGCCAAAAGCCGCTAAACCATTCGCAAAACCTAAAATACCTTGCTCTGTAAGCGGGGTATTAAATACACGGTGTTTACCGTACTTTTCTTGTAAGCCTGAAGTTGCTCTAAATACACCACCAAAGTAACCCACATCTTCGCCAAAAATACAGGCTTGTGGATGCTCTGCCATAGTAATGTCAAGTGCAGAGTTAATTGCGTGTAGCATGTTCATTTTAGCCATTACTTAATTCTCCCTGCTGTAACTGGGTAGGCATCTGGATGCAGTTTTATATGCGCTTTTAGTTGCTCATATTGGCGTTGCAATGATGGAATTGGGGTATCGTAAACATCTGATATTAATTCTTCTAAAGCTGGCTTTGCCACTACTTCGGCACGTTTTAGCGCAGCTAAAATTTCTTCACGAATTGATTCTTTAGCTTTTACATCGTCGGCTTCGTTTAGCCAGTCTTGCTTAATTAGCCATTTTCTAAACTTGTCGATTGGGCATACTTGATGATTAGCTTCTTCATCTTTAGAGCGATAACCACTTGGATCGTCTGAGGTCGAATGCGCACCTAAGCGATAAGCAATTGATTCAATTAAAATTGGCTCGCCTGTGCTCACTGCAATTTCACGGGCTTTTTTAGTTGCCGCATACACTGCAAGGGCATCTGTGCCATCAACACGAATTGTTTTAATACCGTAACCAACGCCACGAGAAGCAATGCCGTCACCTTTAAACTGCTCATCTGCAGGGGTCGAAATAGCATAACCATTATTACGGGCAAAAAATATTACCGGCGCTTGATGCACTGCGGCCATATTTACACCGGCATGAAAGTCCCCTTCAGACGCTGCGCCTTCACCAAAATAACAAATAGTGATGTTATCTATAGTGCTGGCAAGCTCACCTGTTTTAGCATCTATATGTTTAATTTTTTGACCATAAGCGTAGCCAGTCGCTTGTGGAATTTGTGTTCCTAATGGCGATGATATGGTCATATAGTTTAATGCTTTAGAACCATAATGAATCGGCATTTGGCGGCCTTTGCCTAAATCCAGTTCATTAGAAAACATTTGGTTCATAAACTGATCAAGCGTAAAACCACGATAGTGAAGCGCCGCTTGTTCACGGTACTGAGCCATAATCATATCATTTTGATCAAGCGCAGCTGCAGAGGCTGTTACTGCAGCTTCTTCACCTAAACATTGCATATAAAAGCTAATGCGGCCTTGGCGCTGTGCACCTTGCATGCGTTCATCTAACAAACGTATAAAGCGCATGGTTTCGTATAATTTAATTGCGGTATGTTTTGAAATGTCGGGTGCGGTTGCACCTGGATGAATCTCGCCGTCCTCAGTTAAAATACTAAGGGTTGGAATAGTTAACGCATTGCCATCGATAAACTCAAGCTTATGGTTAATATTCAGCGATACGTTATTTGGATTACTCATAACCTACCTTCTTTTGTTGTCGATAAAACAGTGCCCATTAAATTATTATTGTGGGTTGATTGCTGCGAATAAACTTTGCAACATCTGCACTGTCTTTAATTAAAGCTGCCGACACTTTACGTTAACGTAAAGTGTTATTCAACAAATCTGTGACGAAACAAAACTAAATAGTGAGTATAAAAATGGCAAGTTAACTATACAGATATTTTACTATTTATTAATCATATAGTTAACTTATTACAACAAGTGGTCTGATCAGCTATTTTAAATAAAATTACTGTCTATCGCCATTGGCACAACGGTTAACAGCGCTCGCTGGCCAATAGCTACGTTTGCATTGGGGAAAATAATCGCTTCTCCTTGCACATCGGCGTAGTAAGGTGTATCGCCATCAGTAGCTAACAACTCACCCTTGGCAAAACCTGTGAAGTTTTCGGCCTGATCTGAAAATGGAAAACTAAATTCATTCTGCGTTCTATTTATGGTGCGGTGCACAGTAAACAACTCGAATTCATCTGCATTAAATTCTGGATATTCAACCTTATCTTGGCTAATTAATGCAGTGAGTGTTTGTTTGGTTTTTGCAAAGCGGCTCATGTCATTCTCACCAAAGGGCTTAACTTGGCCAAGCTCGACCGTAAACGAATCGGCACCATGCACAAATGATGAATAATAACTAAAGGTGGTTGCTGGGGATTTCATCATTAATACGGTATTTACCCCACAACTTAATAAAAACTGTAATTGCGACTTTTTCCACGGTTTACCATGTAAATAGGGATACACTGCAAACTTTTCGTTTTTAGAGCCACGAATTGCAGTATGTAAATCGTAATGGCAGCGGCTGCTACCTTGCTCGCCTCGGCTAAAAAAGTCACTTACGTACTGCTCTAATTTGGCTGCACGGGTACGTTCGTTATTCATTGGTACGCCGTCTACGCTATGGTGGCCATTAAACAACCTGTTAAGGTTTTCTTCTACAAAACGCAAACCAATATTAATTGATTGCGGATTACCAAAAATAAATAAAGCGCGCTGCTTTAAGAGCAGCTCACCGGCGATTATTTGTTTAATTAATTCGTCGCATATTTCGATTGGTGCGGTTTCGTTTCCGTGCACTGCACTTGAGTACACTACGTCTTTGCTTGAAACAGTGGCCGGTTGAAACTCTATAACACCGGTATCATGAATAGTAACTACTGTGCCATTATTGAGGGTGAACTCCCCTGCGGCTAAGTGCCATTCGTTATTGCGGCTTAGCGTTAAAAAGTCGCCAGTTTGTTTTAATTCTTCGATGTAATCTGGAGTAGTGGCTGACATATGGATAAAAGCCCTTTGTAAAATTGAAATTATTATTATGCAATTAAAAACAAAAACGGCTGATTAAATCAGCCGTTTTTAAGTAATATAAGCGATATTAGCTAATAACTGAGTCTACTAGCTTTTTAGCTTCTTTTTCAAGTAGTGCTAAATGCACTTCACCTTTAAACGACTCAAGGTAAATTTTGTATATATCTTCAGTACCCGATGGACGCGCTGCAAACCAACCACTTTCGGTAACTACTTTTAAACCACCAATTGGCGCATTATTACCTGGCGCATGGGTTAGCTTTTGTAAAATAGGTTCACCTGCGAGTGTATCGGCTTTAACGTCGTCGGCACTGAGGGCTTTTAAACGCGATTTTTGCGTGCTTGTAGCCGGTGCGTCTATACGTTTATAAAGCGGCGAGCCAAATTCTTGCTCTAACTCTTTATAAAGAGCAGACGGTGTTTTACCGGTAACAGCAAGTATTTCGGCCGCTAATAAGCCCATAATAAAGCCATCTTTGTCGGTACACCAAACACTGCCATCAAAACGTAAAAATGCGGCGCCAGCACTTTCTTCGCCGCCAAAGGCTAACTTACCTTTATTTAACCCTTCAACAAACCATTTAAAGCCAACCGGTACTTCTTTTACTTTACGGCCATTACGCTCAGTAACTTTGTCGATCATGGAGCTGGAAACTAACGTTTTGCCAATTTGCACATTTGCGTTCCAGTCTCGATTTTTAAGCAAATAATCAATCGCAACCGCTAAAAAGTGATTAGGGTTCATTAAACCATCTGGCGTTACTATGCCATGGCGGTCGTAATCTGGATCGTTACCAATGGCAATATCAAAATCATCTTTAAGCGCAATAAGATTGGCCATTGAATAAGGTGATGAGCAATCCATACGAATTTTGCCATCTTTATCAAGTGGCATAAATGCAAAACGAGGATCAACAACATCATTTACAACGCTAATGTCTAAATTATATTTTTTAGCGATAACCGGCCAAAAATTAATGCCTGAGCCGCCCAGCGGATCAACGCCAATTTTAATACCCGCTTCGCTAATGGCTTTTAAATTAACAATATTTTCTAGATCATTAATATACGGGGTCATTAAGTCTTGGTATTTAATAAACCCTGAGCGCGAGGCTTTAGCAAACGGAAATAATTCCACTTCAACTAAGTCCTCTAGTAATAACTGATTAGCTCTGTCTTCTATCCATTTAGTCACGTCGGTATCGGCAGGCCCGCCATCGGGTGGGTTGTATTTAAACCCGCCATCCTCTGGTGGGTTATGCGAAGGCGTAACTACAATACCGTCGGCTAATTCATTTGGGTGCAGCTTGTTGTAACTTACAATAGCGTGGCTAATTACAGGTGTTGGAGTAAAGTCACCATCGTCTTGGGTGATCACTTGCACTTCGTTGGCTACTAATACTTCTATTGCCGAATTAAAGGCCGCTTCACTTAAAGCGTGGGTGTCTTTTCCTAAAAATAACGGGCCAAAAATATCGTTTTGTTTTCTGTAGTCACAAATAGCTTGAGTAATAGAGAGTATGTGCGACTCGTTAAATTTAACATCGTAGGAGCAACCACGATGCCCTGATGTACCAAATGCAACACAATGCTCTGGATTCTGCTCAAGGTCTGGCTCATTTAAATAATACGCAGATACTAATTTAGGTACATTTATTAATACCGATTGTGGAGCTGGTTTGCCCGCACCTGGATGAATAGCCATAGTATTTCCTTACAGGTAGTCGCGAATTTTTTCAGCTTGTTCTGTGCTATAACCTAAACACAAAGCAACTTCATGAAGCATCATTTTTTTACGTGTAGTGTTAGAGTTTGTCATTACCCAATACTCACTGTCGGTGATGTTTTTAGGGTTCATACTGCTACCACTATTAACTAAGTCTTCTTTGCTAGTAGCAAAGTAAACGCGATCACGGCCTTTGATATCTAATACGGCGCGAAAGTCAGTTTTATGGGTACGGTAAAATGCACTTAAAATAAATAAAAACCGACCCACAACGCCTTTCTGCATTGCCAACTCTTCTTTATTTAATACATTAAATACATTCGCATTTTTTTGCTGCACAGACTTCTCAGCTACTGCACTTGGCTTAGCAGCAAGCGCAGGTGTTTGCTCTGCTACAGGGGTAATTTTAGGCAAGGTAGTTGTTGTTTGATTATTTTGATTAAGCTCTACGTTTGCGGTCTGAATTTTTTCGCCGCTCAGATTTAATAAACGACGTAAAATAGTGGATGCGCTCTCACCAATACTTTGCGTATTGCTGGCAATATACTGATATAACTCGTCGTCTATGTCGATTTGTTTCATGTTCTTCCTGTCATTACGGCCACATTTTTCTTTCCGTGTGATTATACCCAAACCAGTTAGAAATGCGAGTTACAACAAACCCCGCTGTAAACATATATTTTAAATTACTTATCAGCGCTATTTAAATTACTATTTAGCACGATTAAATAGCTAAATATTGTTGATAAAACAGGCTACAGCCCAATATTATATTTTGTGACTGTATTTTTTGCTTTTTAAGCAAATGCTCGTCACACTATGGCGAATTTTACACTGAGGCTAATATGCAGTTAAATTATAAGCAACAAGGGCAAGGCCCACATGTTATTTTAATTCATGGGCTTTTTGGATCATTAGAGAACTTAAACGTGATCGCAAAACCCCTTAGTGAATTTTATACCGTAACCAATGTCGATTTACGTAACCATGGCAAATCGCCCCATAGCGATACAATGACTTATGCGGCAATGGCCCAAGATATTATTGAATTATTAACGCATTTGAACATAGATAAAGCGCACATTATAGGCCACTCTATGGGCGGAAAAGTAGCAATGGAATTGGCATTAACCCATCCAGAGCACGTTAATAAATTAATTGTGCTTGATATAGCACCTGTTAGTTACCCTGCTCGCCACACTAAAATTATTCAAGCGCTTAAAGCGGTTGCAAACGAATCTATTACAGATAGAAAGCATGCCGATGTAATTATGCAGCCTTTTATAGACGAGATGGGTGTGCGTCAGTTTTTATTAAAAAGTTTAGCTAAAAACGATGAAGGCAATTTTGCATGGCGGTTTAATTTATTGAGTCTTGATAAAAATTATTCGATAATTACCGACAATGTTAATGAAAACAATTCTTGTTTGTGCGACACTCTATTTATTAAAGGTAATGATTCTGACTATATATTAGCTGAGCATAGAGCGGCTATTAATGCGCGCTTTAGTAATGCCAGTGCCAAAATAATTCACGGTGCTGGCCACTGGTTGCATGCGCAAAAGCCATTAGCAGTGAATAAAGCAATAAATGACTTTTTAACTGCGATTTAAACTCATTTTAATCGCCTGTTTTTGATTTTGCGTACTAAAAAGTCGTATATTTATATGCTATAGTATGCGCCGTTTAATTTAAAGGTTACACGTTGATGGTCAGTCAGTTAATTAACGAATTTGATACCTTAGGGTTGTATTTTGGCTTAGCCGGTATTTTTATATTTATCGGTATGGCAATTAAAGACGTACTAAAAAGCGGCAATGTACCCAAGTTTGGTCGTTACATTGTTTGGGCTGTACTCTTTTTAGGGTGTTCTGGCTTTATTGCTAAAGGACTTATTCAAGTATTTTGGCAAGGCGCAGGTGTAGGTTAAGCATGGCCAAGTCAGAAACAGATAGAACAACGCTCGATTTATTTGAATACGAAAAACGCCCAGGCAGACCTAAAACCAATCCCCTTCCACGGGATATGCAGTTAAAGGTTAATAAACGTAATCAAATAAAAAGAGATAAAGCACGTGGTTTAAAGCGTGTTGAATTTAAAGTTTCTTCACAGTTATATCAGGCACTTAGTGATATGGCAGATGCACAAAATATTAGCCGCAGTGTGTTGATTGAAACAATTTTACAAGAAAGATTGGCTATTGATAGATAAAAGGTTTAATCCATGGCAAGTGTAGGCATTTTTTTCGGAAGTGACACAGGTAATACAGAACACGTAGCAAAAATGATCCAAAAAGAATTGGGTAAAAAGCTCGTAGCTGTACATGATATTGCAAAAAGCTCTAAAGAAGAGATTGCGGAATTTGATTTAATCTTATTTGGTATTCCTACTTGGTATTATGGCGAAGCGCAATGTGATTGGGATGATTTTTTTCCTGAGCTTGAAGAAGTAGACTTTGAAGGTAAGCTGGTTGCTATTTTTGGTTGTGGTGACCAAGAAGACTACGCAGAGTACTTTTTAGATGCAATGGGCATGATTAACGATATAGTTACTGAACGTGGTGCTATTGTGGTTGGTCATTGGCCAAGTGAAAGTTATAACTTTGAAGCATCTAAAGGTATTGCTGATGACAAACATTTTGTTGGTTTAGGTATCGATGAAGACCGTCAACCAGAACTTACTGAGCAGCGTGTTAAAGCCTGGTCTGCCCAAGTTTATGAAGAAATGTGTTTAAGCGAACTTGCTGATTAACTTTATTTTTTCTTGGTTTTTGCTTAAATTAGTAGCAATATATTAGTAAATGCGTTTTTATCGGTATTTATTAGCTTTGACCTTTGCACTTAGTAGCTAGGCACGTTACCCTTACCGGTTGATGTGTCGTGTACATCTATTCGTGTACATCCTTGCAAGGTGTCTAGTATAACCAAACAAAATTGAGACAGATTTAATGACTGATCATAATTTGGAATTAAAAAAAGCCGGTTTAAAGGTTACTTTACCGCGAATTAAGATTTTAGAGATTTTACAATCACCTGATAACCAGCATATTAGTGCTGAGGATGTTTATAAAATTCTTCTAGATTTGGGTGAAGAAATCGGTCTTGCAACTGTATATCGCGTACTTAATCAATTTGATGACGCTGGTATTGTTACTCGCCATCACTTTGAAGGTGGTAAATCAGTATTTGAACTTGCAACCAGCACTCACCATGACCACTTAGTATGTCTAAAATGTGGTAAAGTGGTTGAGTTTGAAGATGATGTTATTGAACGTCGCCAACTTGAAGTTGCTGAAAGAAATGGTATTAAATTAACCAATCATTCTTTATATTTGTATGGTGAATGCGAAGACAAAGAAGCGTGCAAAAATTTTGCTAATAATATAAGTTAAGCTTGTATTATAAACAAAAAAAACCTGCTTAATGCAGGTTTTTTTGTCAGTAAAATTCCCAGTACTCATTACTAACACTTCCTAGGTAATAATGAGTACAGAGGCGTTAACCTTTACTGAGTTTTTGACCATGAGTCACGCAGACCCACTGTTTGATTAAATACTATGTTTTTCGCTTTTGAATCTCGCGAAAAATAGCCAGTACGTTCAAACTGAAAACCTTGCTCGGCTGCTGAATTAGCCAACGATGGCTCTAACTTAGCATTCGTTAAAATAACTAATGAGTCAGGGTTTAAGGTGCTTTCAAACTCATCGGCTGCTGCTGGGTTTGGTACGCTAAATAAACGGTCATATAAACGTACTTCTGCTGTAATCGCTTCACTTGCCGATACCCAATGAATAACCCCTTTAACTTTACGACCATCACTTGGGTTTTTACCTAGCGTTTCTGGATCAAAAGTACAATAAATAGTGGTAATTTCACCATTTTCGTCTTTTTCAACACGCTGTGCTTTAATAACATAAGCGCCGCGTAAGCGTACTTCTTTATCAAGTACTAAACGTTTGAACTTGTTATTAGCTTCTTCTTTAAAGTCTTCACGTTCAATATAAATTTCACGTGTGAATGGCACATCACGGCGACCCATTTCTTCTTTATTTGGGTGATTAGCCACAGATAAGGTTTCAACTTTATCAGCATCATAGTTTTCAATAACGATTTTAACGGGATCAAGTACCGCCATTGCACGTGGTGCATTTTCGTTAAGATCTTCACGGATACAGGCTTCAAGCATGCCCATTTCAACCATGTTTTCTTGTTTGGTTACACCAATACGTAAGCAGAACTCACGAATGGAGGCTGGGGTATAACCACGACGACGTAAGCCTGCAATCGTAGGCATACGTGGATCATCCCACCCTTCTACATGATTATTCACTACTAAGTCGCTGAGCTTGCGCTTAGACATAATAGTGTACTCTAGGTTTAAGCGTGAAAACTCAATTTGCTGTGGATGACACTCTAAACTGATGTTATCAAGTACCCAGTCGTATAAACGACGGTTATCTTGAAACTCCAGTGTACACAATGAATGAGTAATACCTTCTAGCGCATCAGAAATACAGTGAGTAAAGTCGTACATTGGGTAAATGCACCACTTATCTGCAGTTTGATGATGATGAGCAAAGCGTACACGATAAATAATAGGATCGCGAAGCACCATAAATGAGCTTGCCATATCAATTTTAGCGCGCAGTACACACTCGCCTTCTTTAAACTCGCCATTACGCATTTTTTCAAATAACGCGAGATTCTCATCACTTGCTGTATCGCGGTATGGGCTGTTTTTACCCGGCTCTTTTAATGTGCCACGGTATTCACGGGCTTGATCTGCCGTTAAAAAGCACACATACGCTAAGCCTTTATTTATTAGCTCAACTGCATAATCGTATAATATATCGAAGTAATTAGACGAGTATTTAATTTCGCCATCCCAATTAAAGCCTAACCACTGCACGTCTTCTTTAATAGAATTAACGTAGTTAATATCTTCTTTTTCTGGGTTTGTATCGTCAAAGCGTAAGTTACATAAACCGTTATAGTCTTTTGCGATGCCAAAATTTAAACAAATTGATTTTGCATGGCCAATGTGTAAAAAACCATTTGGTTCGGGTGGAAAACGAGTATGCGTAGACGCATGCTTTCCACTTGCTAAATCTTGGTCAATGCGGGTTCTAATAAAATTACTTGGGCGATTCTCGATTTCCGCCATAGGAGTATGATCCTCAAAATAGTGCGTGATAACAAAACTAATGCATTATTACAAAAACATACACTAACATACAGCAATAGATTAAGGTTTATTTTAGATCTTGGTTAACTTTAATTCAGTAACGAGTCAGTTAATGAATAAACTTTGTTTTAGCGCAATAATAACGTCATCAAAGGCCATTATAGTAAGCAAATAACCTGACTTAAAGGAACCATCATGGCTATACAAAATCAACACCGTGTTTATATTCCAACCAATGCCCGTACCAATCACTACCTTTTAGCTGAAATAACCCCTACCACTGATTTTTATAAAAGCTTTAGTAATATTAACTGTTGTTATGAGCGTATAGCACGTGAGCTTTTTTCTTGCTGTGATGAGCTTGGCTTACACAATGTGCATTTATTAGCGAACGACAAACTACCTGTAGTACGCTTTAACGATGAGTCGTATCAGCTTGAAACGAATAAACAAATGTTGTTTTTTTATAACCCTCGCTACCACGAAGCACATAAAGCGTACTACACTGAAAATATAGCCAGTAAAAAAATCAGGCTGTTATTTTTAGCAACCGGTGACGATCTGCGTGCAAATTCAGCACTGTTTCATAGCAAGGTACAAAAGGTATTAAATAATTTACAACAGCAGTTATTTTTAGAACAACCATTGTTTAAACTGCGCGATCATCAACATTTAACCTATGACTTATTTGCTAAAGATAAAGGCAATAAACAAACCTACGGTTATAAACTGCGTAGCCTCTACCCTCGCTACCAGTCAAGGCAGTGTAATATTCCCAGTGATCATGCCCAAATGAGCTATGCAACCTTCGCTATTCCAGTGTCACGAGCAATCAAAACGCAATTTCAAACACAAATAAATAATCGTGATTTTAAGCAATTTTATACATACTTTACCGATTTATTTACCCAAATTTGTAATACCAATAAGTTAACCCACGGGGCTATGGTTGCTAATGGCGCTATACCTATTATTCGTAATAGCAGCATTGATAAAAATGACGGTAATCAAGAATTACAAAAGTTAAGCTTTGACATAGAGACTGATCAAGTGCAAATTAAAGCGCTATTTAATGAAGATAAATTAGTAGAAACACTGCATTTTGTAGTGGTGGCTGCGCAGCATAATAATAATGAAATGGGCTATGGGCGGTTTATGAATCAAGTAGAGAAAACGATTCATACTTTGTGCGATGAGTTAGCTATAAATAAACAACGCCAAGATTTATCAGTGCGGTTTTATCAGCATATAAGCTACCTATACTAAGTGTAAAAGTAAAAGTGCAGATAACAAAAAGGCTCGCATTAGCGAGCCTTTTTAGAGTAAAAAAGCGATTACCAGCCTGTTTTCTCTTTAAGTGCTTTACCGATATCAGCAAGTGAACGTACAGTTTTTACGCCCGCAGCTTCTAGTGCAGCAAATTTCTCATCAGCAGTACCTTTACCACCGGCAATGATTGCGCCAGCGTGACCCATACGCTTACCTTCTGGTGCAGTAACACCAGCAATGTAAGATACTACAGGTTTAGTAACGTGTGCTTTGATGTACTCTGCAGCTTCTTCTTCTGCAGTACCACCAATTTCACCGATCATTACGATCGCTTCAGTTTGTGGATCTTTTTCGAACATTTCTAAAACGTCGATAAAGTTAGTACCTGGAATTGGGTCGCCACCAATACCAACACATGTAGACTGACCAAAACCAGCATCAGTAGTTTGCTTAACTGCTTCGTACGTTAATGTACCAGAGCGAGAAACAATACCTACTTTACCAGGTTTGTGGATATGACCAGGCATGATACCAATCTTAGTTTCACCAGGAGTAATAACACCTGGGCAGTTAGGACCGATCATACGTGTACCTGTTTGATCTAGTTTGATTTTAACATCAACCATATCAAGTGTAGGAATACCTTCAGTGATACAAACAATCAGCTCGATGCCTGCATCGATTGCTTCTAAGATTGCATCTTTACAAAAAGGTGCTGGTACATAGATAACAGACGCAGTTGCGCCAGTTTCTTGTACTGCTTCACGTACTGTATTGAATACAGGAAGACCAAGGTGCGTTTGACCGCCTTTACCTGGGCTTACGCCACCAACCATTTGTGTACCGTACTCAAGCGCTTGCTCTGAGTGGAAAGTACCTTGGCCACCGGTGAAACCTTGACAGATAACTTTTGTATCTTTATTGATTAATACAGACATTATTTGCCCTCCGCAGCAGCAACTACTTTTTCAGCAGCGTCTGTTAGTGATTCAGCAGCGATGATGTCTAGACCAGAGTTTTTAAGAACTTCACGGCCTAGTTCAGCGTTAGTACCTTCTAAACGTACAACTACTGGTACGTTTACGCCTACTTCTTTAACTGCGCCAATGATGCCTTCAGCAATCATGTCACAACGTACAATACCGCCAAAGATGTTAACTAAAACAGCTTTAACATTATCATCAGAAAGAATGATTTTGAATGCTTCTGAAACACGTTCTTTAGTCGCGCCGCCGCCAACATCTAGGAAGTTAGCCGGTTTGCCACCGTGTAGATTTACGATGTCCATAGTACCCATTGCTAGGCCTGCACCGTTAACCATACAACCAACGTTGCCATCTAGCGCTACGTAGTTAAGCTCAAAGCTTGCTGCATGTGCTTCACGTGAATCTTCTTGTGAAGGATCGTGGAATTCACGGATTTTAGGTTGACGGTAAAGTGCATTACCATCGATACCGATTTTGCCGTCAAGACAGTGAAGGTTACCTTCGTCTGTGATCACAAGCGGGTTGATTTCAAGTAATGCGAAATCAAAATCAGTGAACATTTTACCAAGACCCATAAAGATCTTAACAAACTGTTTCATTTGTACTGGGTTAAGACCCAATTTGAAACCTAGTTCACGTGCTTGATAAGCTTGAGGACCTACTAATGGGTCGATCTCAGCTTTGTGGATAAGCTCAGGTGTTTCCTCAGCAACAGTTTCAATTTCAACGCCGCCTTCAGTAGACGCCATGAAAACAACTTTGCGAGATGCACGGTCAACAACTGCACCTAGGTACAATTCGTTGGCGATGTCAGTACAGCTTTCTACTAAAATTTTAGCAACTGGCTGGCCTTTTTCGTCTGTTTGGTAAGTAACTAGGTTTTTACCTAACCAGTTAGCTGCAAACGCTTTAACTTCGTCGATAGTTTTTACTAGCTTTACACCGCCAGCTTTACCACGTCCACCTGCGTGAACCTGAGTTTTAACAACCCACATATCGCCGCCAATTTTTTCAGCAGCAGCTGCAGCTTCTTCAGGTGTATCGCAAGCGTAACCTGTAGAAACTGGTAAACCATATTCGGCAAAAAGTTGTTTTGCCTGATACTCATGCAAATTCATGATGCTTTATCCAAATTTTTATACTAAAAGAGCCGAATATTTTTTCAAATAAACAACTATCCCAAATTGCGACCATAGTATAGATCCCAAGGCTTAACATGAAAACCCCAGTATGACCAAAGGCGCAAAAAAAAAAGCTGTGAATGTTCATTCACAGCTTACATTTCATACAACTAAATTAAACATCCAGTAATAAGCGTGTTGGATCTTCAAGTAACTCTTTAATTGTTACTAAGAAGCCAACAGATTCTTTGCCATCAATGATGCGGTGGTCATAAGAAAGTGCTAAATACATCATAGGAAGTATTTCTACTTTACCGTTTACAGCCATTGGACGATCTTGGATTTTATGCATACCCAAAATTGAAGACTGCGGTAAATTAATGATAGGAGTAGATAGTAAAGAACCAAATACACCGCCATTTGTAATAGTGAAGTTACCACCCGTCATATCATCAAGTGTTAGCTTACCATCACGACCTTTTAGTGCTAGCTCACGAATACCTTTTTCGATTTCTGCAACTGATAACTTGTCACAATCTTTAAGTACTGGCGTTACTAGACCACGAGGTGTAGATACAGCGATGCTGATGTCGAAGTAGTTGTGATAAACAATATCGTCACCATCAATTGATGCATTTACATCTGGGAAGCGCTTAAGTGCTTCAGTAACCGCTTTCACGTAGAAAGACATGAAACCTAAACGAATACCGTGGCGCTTTTCAAACACTTCTTGATACTGCTTACGAAGGCTCATGATAGGTTCCATGTTCACTTCGTTGAATGTTGTTAACATTGCAGTTGAGTTTTTCGCTTCAAGTAAGCGCTTAGCAATTGTTTTACGTAAACGCGTCATAGGAACACGTTTTTGTGTACGATCGCCCATTGCTGCTGCAGGTGCCGCCGCTGGTGCTGCTTTTGCCGCTGGTGCAGGTGCTTTTAAGAAAGTATCTACGTCTTCTTTAGTTACACGACCGTTTTTACCCGTGCCTTTAATTTTTGCAGCGTCTAGGCCTTTTTCAGCAATTAAACGACGTACTGAAGGTGTTAACACATCAGAGCTGTCGTTTGACTCACTTGCTGCTGGTGCAGCTGCGTCTGCTTTTTTAGCTGGTGCTGCTGGAGCGCCGCCCGCTTTAACCGAACCAATTACTTGCTCGCCTAATACAGTGTCGCCTTCGCCGTGGATTATTTCACCCATGATACCGTCTTCTTGAGCAACAACCTCAAGTACCACTTTATCAGTTTCAATATCTACTAAGTTTTGATCGCGAGTTACTGCGTCGCCTGCTTGTACATGCCATGTAGCAATTGTTGCGTCTGCAACTGATTCTGGAAGTACAGGAACTTTAATATCCACTTCTTTACCTTCTGATGCTGGTGCTGATTGCGCCGCTGGCGCGTCTTCTGATTTAGTTGCTGCAGATTCTTCAGTTGAAGAGTCTTCTTTTGGTGCATCTTCACTTGCTGGTGCTGCATCAGCATCGCCAAGTAAACCGATAACTTGATCGCCAAGTACCGTAGCGCCTTCTTCTTGTGTAATTTCAGTAATCACACCGTCATGTTGCGCAACAACTTCTAAAACCACTTTATCTGTTTCAATGTCTACTAAGTTTTGGTCGCGAGTTACTTTGTCGCCAACACTTACATGCCATGTAGCAACGGTAGCATCTGCAACCGACTCAGGAAGAACAGGAACTTTAATTTCTGTGCTCATTGCTTATCCTTTATTTTCGATAGTAAGCGCGTCGGCAACGAGCGCTTGTTGTTCTTTAGTATGTACTGACATATAACCACATGCTGGTGATGCTGAAGCCTTACGACCCGCATACGTTAGTTTAGCGTTTTGTGGAATAGCATCTTTGAAGTGATGTTGCGAGCAATACCATGCACCTTGGTTTTGCGGCTCTTCTTGACACCATACAAAATCAGTTACGTGCTGGTAACGCTCTATAATAGTTTTCATTTCGTCGTGTGGGAACGGGTAAAGCTGCTCTACACGTACGATAGCAATATTATCTTGTTCAAGCTTGCGGCGCTCTTGTAATAGTTCATAGTAAACTTTACCACTACAAAAAATAACGCGCTCTACTTTCTCAGGGTTAATATCATCAATTTCGTCAATCACATTATGAAAAACACCTGCAGAGAGTTCTTCTAGCGAAGACACTGCTAACGGATGGCGTAGTAATGACTTAGGCGTCATAACAATCAGTGGACGACGCAATGGTCTAACTGATTGACGACGAAGCATTGCATATACTTGCGCTGGCGTTGAAGGTACACATACTTGCATATTGTGATCAGCACAAAGTTGTAAAAAGCGCTCTAAGCGTGCAGAGCTGTGCTCTGGACCTTGGCCTTCGTAACCATGTGGTAATAAAATAGTAAGGCCGCATAAACGCCCCCACTTTTGCTCACCCGAGCTTAAAAACTGATCAAATACAACTTGTGCGCCGTTTGCAAAGTCACCAAACTGTGCTTCCCAAATAATTAATGACGTTGGCTCTGCGGTTGCGTAACCATATTCAAAAGCAACAACCGCTTCTTCAGAAAGAACTGAATCGAATACTTGGAAAGTACCTTGATCTTTACCAACATGCTCAAGTGGAGTGTAAGTCGCACCATCGGCTTGACTATGTACTACCGCATGGCGATGGAAGAAAGTACCACGACCAGAATCTTGTCCAGTAAAACGAATATCTGTGCCTTCTGCTGCAATAGTTGCATAAGCTAGTGTTTCTGCCATGCCCCAATCAAGCGGCTTTTCGCCAGATGCCATTAGCTTACGATCGTCGTAAATTTTCTTCACGCGCGATTGCGCTTTATGACTCTCTGGGTAGCTAGACACTATGTTGCCAAGCTCTTTTAGTTTTTCAACCGAGACACTTGCATCGTAATCAACACTCCATTCATGGCCAACATACTTTGCCCAATCTGATGAATGTGATGTTTCTGGCTGTATTTCATCAACCACACAATTACCTTCGTCTAAACCATTACGGTAATCATCAACAAGTGCTTTAACCTCATCTTCAGTGAATGAGCCTTCGGCAATTAATTGATCAGCGTAAATTAAACGTGGAACTGGATGCTTTTTAATTTTTTGATACATAACAGGCTGAGTAGCATTAGGCTCATCAGCTTCGTTATGACCATGGCGACGGTAACAAACAAGGTCAATTACAACGTCACGCTTAAATTGGTTTCTGAAATCAAGTGCCAGTTGAGTAACAAATGCCACTGCTTCTGGATCGTCAGAATTAACATGAAATATTGGCGACTGCACCATTTTAGCAATGTCAGTACAGTATGGAGTAGAACGTACATCGTCTTGTTTAGACGTTGTAAAACCAACTTGGTTATTTACTACTATACGAATACTACCGCCACAGCTAAAGGCGTTTGTTTGTGACATGTTAAATGTTTCTTGTACAACACCTTGACCAGCAATTGCTGAGTCGCCATGAATAGTAATTGGCAGTGCTTTAATACCTGAGCTGTCACCTAAGCGGTCTAAACGAGCACGTACTGAGCCCATAACCACTGGATTTACAATTTCAAGATGCGATGGGTTAAACGCAAGTGCCATGTGCACATTGCCACCTTTAGTAGCAAAGTCAGATGAGTAACCCATGTGGTATTTAACATCACCCGAGCTTAACGTGTCTTTGTGTTTACCGGCAAACTCATCAAATAACTCTGATGGATTTTTACCAAGTACGTTCACAAGTACGTTTAAACGGCCGCGGTGAGCCATACCAATAACAGCTTCTTTTTGGCCACTTTCACCAGCGCGGTGAATCAGCTCTTTAAGCATAGGTACTAACGCATCGCCACCTTCAAGTGAGAAGCGCTTAGCACCTGGGAACTTAGCCCCTAAATATTTTTCAAGACCATCGGCTGCGGTTAATCCTTTAAGGATACGTAGCTTTTCGTCTTTATTGAATTTTGGCCTAGACTGAACAGACTCTAAACGCTGTTGTAACCAACGTTTTTCTTCTGTTGATGTGATGTGCATATACTCGGCGCCAATAGAACCACAATACGTGGTTTTTAGTGCTTGGTATAACTCACCTAGAGGCATAGTATCGCGCCCTACAGCAAACGATCCTACATTAAATTCGCGGTCAAAGTCAGCATTGGATAGGTCGTGGTAATCTAGCTCTAAATCTCGTACGCGCTCTCGCTGCCAAATACCTAACGGATCTAAGTTAGCATTTTGGTGTCCACGAAAACGGAAAGCATTAATAAGTTGCAATACTTTAACCTGTTTAAGGTCACCGCCACTGCCCTCTGCTACCACTACTTCTCTATGCTTGTTTTTAGCAAGCGCCGCAAACTGTGCTCGAACTTCTGAATGTTTTACTTCAACATCCACACCATCAACTTTAGGTAATTGTTCAAACACTTCTCGCCATTCTTCTGGCACCGAAGTCGCATCGTCTAAATACGCTTCATAAAGCTCTTCAATATAAGCAACGTTACCGCCGTTTAAATGTGAAGATTCTAGCCATGCCTTCATCACACCTTCGTGCATTTATAAGCCCTTTTCTTTAGCGCAGAAATTAATAGTTATGATAACAGGATGACTAATTAGTATTAGCCATCCTACATTTACTAAGTAATTAAACCGCTCGGTTTAATAACATAGATTTTATTTGTCCAATTGCTTTGGTCGGATTAAGACCTTTAGGACAAACGCTAACACAGTTCATTATACTGTGGCAACGGAACACACTGAAAGCATCGTCTAAGTCAGCTAAACGCTCTTCTGTTGCTGTATCTCGGCTATCAGCCAAGAAACGGTAAGCATGAAGAAGGCCTGCTGGACCAATGAACTTGTCTGGATTCCACCAGAACGAAGGACACGATGTTGAACAACATGCACATAAAATACACTCATAAAGCCCATCTAACTTATCACGTTCTTCGATTGTTTGAAGACGCTCGCCAGCTGCTGGCGTGTCATTAATTAGATACGGTTTAACTTTTTCGTATTGAGTGTAGAACTGACTCATGTCAATAACAAGGTCACGAACCACAGGTAAGCCTGGTAATGGACGCACTACTATTTTACCTTTGCCACCTTTTTGCAGCGTAGATAAAGGAGTGATACATGCCAAACCATTTTTACCATTCATGTTAACACCATCAGATCCACACACACCTTCA
Source organism: Pseudoalteromonas sp. 120-MNA-CIBAN-0494 (assembly GCF_040308885.1). Classification (NCBI taxonomy): domain Bacteria; kingdom Pseudomonadati; phylum Pseudomonadota; class Gammaproteobacteria; order Alteromonadales; family Pseudoalteromonadaceae; genus Pseudoalteromonas; species Pseudoalteromonas sp. 120-MNA-CIBAN-0494. Next base: position 98,558 of record NZ_JBEOOE010000003.1, on the reverse strand, counting down.
CGGCATGAACGACGGAAAGATAATGTTGGATCTTGTTCTTTTAAAAGAATAAGTGCATCCAAAACCATCATGTCGTGACCTTCCTCTGTTTGCAAGGTGTATTCTTGCATACGAGGTGCGTTGTCAACATCGGGATTATAACGATAAACTGAAAATTGTACTTGTGCCATCGTCTATCTCCTAGTACACACGTGCTTTAGGTGGGAAAGCTTCACGCGACTTAGGCGCGTAGTTTACGTCACGCTTGCTCATTTCATCCGTTAACGGATTAAATACTGAGTGACATAACCAGTTTTCGTCATCACGATCTGGGAAGTCAAAGCGAGAATGTGCACCACGGCTTTCGGTACGGAAGTTTGCAGCTACTGCAGTTGAGTAAGCTGTTTCCATTAAGTTATCTAGTTCAAGACATTCAATACGCTGCGTGTTGAAGTCTGATGATTTATCATCAAGACGTGCATGTTGCAGACGTTCACGAATTTCTTTAAGTTCTTGCAGACCAGCAGCCATTGAGTCACCTTCACGAAATACCGAGAAGTTAAGTTGCATACATTGCTGTAAGTCTTTTTTGATTTGAACTGGATCTTCACCTTGGCCAGCCGTTGAATTTTCCCAACGATTGTAACGTGCAAGTGATGTTTCTAAATCAGACTCTGATGCCGCTTTAGAAATTTCAACATCATTTAGGTATTTACCTAAGAAGTTACCGGCCGCACGACCAAATACCACTAAATCAAGTAATGAGTTACCACCTAAGCGGTTAGCACCGTGTACTGATACACAGGCAATCTCACCTACCGCAAACAAACCTTCAACGATTGTTTCTTTGCCGTTTGCGTCGATTTGTAGCGCTTGACCATTTACGTTGGTTGGCACGCCACCCATCATGTAATGACATGTAGGAATTACTGGAATTGGTTCTTTTGCAGGGTCAACGTGAGCAAATGTTTTAGCAAGGTCACATACACCAGGAAGACGCAGATTTAGTGTTTCTGCACCTAAGTGATCTAGTTTTAGCTTAAGGTGAGGACCCCAAGGACCATCACAACCACGACCTTCACGGATCTCAGTCATCATTGAACGTGCAACCACATCGCGAGACGCTAAGTCTTTTGCGTTTGGTGCATAACGTTCCATGAAGCGCTCGCCATCTTTATTTAAAAGATAACCACCTTCGCCACGACAACCTTCAGTTACTAGCGTACCCGCGCCAGCAATACCCGTTGGGTGGAACTGCCACATTTCCATATCTTGCATAGAAATACCAGCACGTGTTGCCATACCAACGCCGTCGCCGGTGTTGATGTGCGCATTAGTAGTTGATGCAAAAATACGACCCGCACCACCTGTTGCTAATACTACTGCTTTAGATTTGAAATAAGTGATTTCACCTGTTTCAATTTCAATTGCAGTACAACCTACTACATCACCATTATCGTTTTTAACTAAATCAAGTGCATACCATTCTGAGAATACATTTGTTTTGTTTTTAACATTTTGTTGATAAAGAAGGTGTAATAGTGCGTGACCAGTACGATCGGCAGCTGCCGCAGTACGTGCAGCTTGTTCACCACCAAAGTTTTTCGATTGACCACCGAAAGGACGTTGGTAAACACGGCCATTTTCAAAGCGAGAAAATGGGAGACCCATGTTTTCTAATTCAGTAATAGCTTCTGGGCCTGTTTGACACATATATTCAATAGCGTCTTGGTCACCGATAAAATCGGAGCCCTTAACGGTATCGTACATGTGCCATTCCCAGTTATCTTCGTGCGAGTTACCAAGCGCTACTGTAATACCACCCTGTGCTGATACAGTGTGTGAGCGAGTTGGAAATACTTTAGAGATTAAAGCACACGTTTTGCCAGACTCAGTAATAGCTAAAGCAGCGCGCATACCTGCACCACCGGCACCGATTACTACGGCGTCAAATTCACGAACAGAATATTTCACTTATACACCCCATAATACGATTAGACCAATAGCTACGTAAGCAAAGGCCATTAGGTTTAGTACAAAGCCTAAAACAGCACGAAGCTTAGCGCACTTAACATAGTCTGTTAGAACTTGCCAAAGGCCAATGCGGGTATGAACCATAATGCAAACCAGGGCAATTAAAGTAAACCCTTTCATTGCTAGGTTAGAGAAGAGGCCTGTCCAGGCTTCGAAAGTGACTTCTGGCGTTGCTAAAAAATAGCCGATAATAAAAATCGCATACGCGCTTATTATTAATGCCGTGGTACGTAAAGATACGAAATCTTGTACACCATCACGTTTAAGAGTTGCTTGATTTAAAACCATATCCACACCCCTGCCAATACGGCAAACACAACGCCAAGAGCCATTGCAATTTTAGCGCTGAGGTTACCTGATTCAAGTTCTTCCCAATGTCCCATATCCATAATCATATGGCGAATACCACCAATAAGGTGATAACCCAATACAGACACGGTGCCCCAAGCAATAAATTTGGCAATGAATCCGTTAAACAGACCCTTGACGAATTCAAAACCTTCAGCAGAAGAAAGAGACTCTGACCAAGCCCAAATGACAAACGTTAAAGCAAAAAATAATGCAACACCGGTGACGCGGTGGAAAATTGACGCTTTAGCCGTTGCCGGCATAGATATAGTTGTTAGATCTAGATTTACAGGTCTTTGCTTTTTCACAGTTACTTGCCCATCTTGCCCACAGTGGGGCTCATCTACTTGTTTTTCTAAAACCCACCAAATATTTCTGATGGAACTATCAAAATAAACGTCTCTTTACAAATAAAGTTCACTATAATGCAAAAATTATAATGTAAAAATATGTTTACCTAAATACAATACGGTTAAAAACCTTCGACAGTATATATAGCCGCAGGCCTTTTTACAATTCTTGTTTAGTTAGAGCCATTTGCAAATTAGCCAATGGTATAATATTCAAACCATACCGAATATTTATTATACGTATACGCATAATGCTTATAAAAATTGACTTTATACCCCTCTTTCACGTTAAAATGAGAAGATGTGCTTAAAACAGATTTTAGAGTATAAAATCAGAATAGTTATCTTAATAGGAGATACATAGATGGCGGATAAGAAAGCCACAGTCCATATTGATGGTCTAGATCCAATCGAACTTCCAATTTATCAAGGTACTGCTGGCCAGGATGTAATTGACGTACGTACATTAGGTTCACATGGTCACTTTACTTACGATCCAGGTTTTATGTCGACTGGCTCTTGTGAATCTACAATTACTTATATTGATGGCGGCAAAGGTGTTCTACTTCATCGTGGTTACCCAATTGAGCAGCTTGCTGAAGACTCTAACTATGTAGAGCTATGTTACTTACTATTAAACGGTGAGTTACCTTCAAAAGAGCAGTATGAAGAATTTGCACAACAAATCACTCGCAGTACTATGCTAGATGAAAAAATTGCAACTTTCTTCCAAGGTTTCCGTTTTGATGCACATCCTATGGCAATGCTATGTGGCGTGGTTGGTGCTTTATCATCTTTTTATCATGAAGATCTTGATATTACAGACGCAAGCCAACGCAAAACAAGTGCAATTAAATTAGTAGCTAAGTTACCTACTATTGCAGCTATGGCTTATAAAACAAACATTGGCCAACCATTTGTATACCCACGTAACGATTTAAGCTACGCCGAAAACTTCTTACATATGATGTTCTCTGTACCTGCTGAAGAGTATAAAGTTAACCCTGTAACGGCTAAAGCTATGGATAAAATATTCATGCTTCATGCTGATCATGAACAAAACGCATCAACGTCTACTGTACGTCTTGCAGGTTCATCTGGTGCTAACCCATATGCTTGTATTGCTGCTGGTATCGCATCTCTTTGGGGCCCTGCACACGGCGGCGCTAACGAAGCATGTTTAAACATGTTAGAAGAAATTGGTTCTGTTGATCGCATTGACGAATACGTAGCTAAAGCAAAAGATAAGTCAGACCCGTTCCGTCTTATGGGCTTTGGTCACCGTGTTTACAAAAACTTTGATCCACGTGCAACGGTAATGCGTCAAACGTGTCACGAAGTACTTGCTGAGCTAAATATTCAAGATCCATTGCTTGATATTGCAATGAAGCTTGAGCAAATTGCGCTTGAAGACCCGTACTTTGTTGAGAAGAAACTCTACCCTAACGTAGATTTTTACTCAGGTATTATCTTAAAAGCGATCGGTATTCCAACAAGCATGTTCACTGTAATTTTTGCAATGGCACGTACTGTTGGTTGGATCACTCACTGGGATGAGATGCTATCTCAACCTGGTCATAAGATCAGCCGCCCACGTCAGCTTTACACGGGTTACACACAACGTGACTACAAAGCAACTGACAAGCGTTAATTCGCTGTAATATTGCTTAAGTATTTTAAAAGGTCGCTATTGCGGCCTTTTTTGTTACTCAGCACTTGAGAATTATCTTAAACAGATTACAATTCTCGCCCTAAATTGACTAATTAAATGAGCTTATGTCTGTTTCCACGTTTGATATCACTAAAATACGTAATGATTTCCCTATCCTAAATCAAACGATTAATAGCCAAACTTTAACTTATTTAGACTCTGGGGCAACCACACAAAAGCCACAATGCGTTATTGATACCACGGCACAGTTTTATGCAGCGCAAAACGCGAACGTACATCGTGGACGCCATACCCTCAGTGAGCAGGCTACTTATCGTTATGAGCAAGTACGAGATAAAGCTGCAGAATTTTTTGGTGTTAATAGTAATGAAATTGTATGGACTAAAGGGGCAACTGAAGCTATAAACTTAGTTGCTAATGGCTTAAAAAATCAAATAAAAGCCAGCGATACCATCATTATTACGCCTATTGAGCATCATGCTAATATTGTACCTTGGCAGGTTTTGTCTCAGCAAACTGGTGCTAAGCTTGCTATTTTACCGCTTAACGACGATGCCACCTTTGATATACCTGCATGCTGTGAATTTATAAAGCAGCATAAACCTAAGTTATTGGCCATTAGCCAAGCCTCTAATGCGCTTGGTAATATCACTAATTTAGCGCCGTTGATTGCCAGTGCGAAAGCGGTAGGCGCATTAGTACTGGTTGATGGCGCACAAGGGGCAATGCATTTAAAAGCTAATTTAAGCACACTTAATTGTGATTTTTACGTTTTTTCTGCCCATAAAATGCTGGGGCCAACCGGTTTAGGTGGCTTATATGGCCGCTACGAGCAATTAAATGCCCTCACCCCATACCAAACCGGGGGAGAAATGATCCAAACCGTAACCTTAACGCACAGCACTTATCGCGATGCACCGGCAAAGTTTGAATCGGGGACGCCAAATATTGCCGGCGTATTAGGCTTTGGTGCAGCACTTGAGTATATAAATGCATTAAATCATCCTGCTTTAATTGAATATGAACAAACGCTATTTAATTATGCAGCCAATAGACTACAGCAAATTGATGGCATCACCCTATTTAGTGACCTTAAGCATAATATTGGCACTTTATGTTTTAACTATAAAGATGAGCATCCATACGATTTGGCAACTTTACTTGACGGATATGGGGTTGCACTGCGCAGTGGCCATCATTGCACTCAGCCTTTAATGGCGCATTTAGGGGTCAATGGCACCCTTAGAGCAAGCTTAGCTTTCTATAATAACCATACAGATGTAGATAATTTTATTGATGCACTACAAAAATGCATTGCTCTATTAGACTAATGTTGGATAAGAATATGACAAATACTTTTAATAAAGCAGCCCAAGGGATAAAAAATGCACCTGCATGGCAGCAAAAATACCGAGAAATAATGTTACTTGGTAAAACATTACCAGTACTTGCTGACGTTTTGAAAATAGACAGCGCATTAGTCCCTGGCTGCGAAAGTAAAGTGTGGCTATTTGTGGAGTTTGATTTAACCGAAAATACACTCGTGGTGATAGGTGATTCTGATACCCGTATTGTAAAGGGCTTACTTGCCTTAATATTAGCGCTATACAATGGCCTTACCCCAGAGCAAGTACTGGAGATAAACGCCTATCAAGAGTTTGAAAAACTAGGGTTAATTAGCCACTTAAGTCCATCTAGAGGGAATGGTATTAAAGCCATGGTAGAGACGATTCAAACCATGGCTAAACAAAAAATAAGTTAAATTAACTCAAGATCCGGTTAAATTATAAGCAGCGTTATGCTTGGGAACTAAGTAAACGCTGTTTTTTATCTAAATATTTACGAACGGCTTTTGCAGCTACAAAAAAGCCAAAGCTGCCAGTGATCATAGTCACTGAGCCAAAGCCATTATTACAATCCATATTCATACTACCATCGGCATTTTGCTTAGCATGGCAAACACTGCCATCACTGCCTGGGTATACCAGCTGCTCTGTTGAATATACACAATCAATATTAAACTTACGCTTAGGGTTATTACTAAAATTATATTGCTTGCGTAAAATATAACGCACTTTAGCTAAGAGTGGATCTTGGGTAGTTTTAGCCACATCGCCAAACGTAATTTGCCCCGGATCAGTTTGCCCACCTGCGCCGCCGGTAGTAATTACAGCTAGTTTATTGCGTTTACAATGCGCAATTAATGCCGCTTTTTCTTTCACTGCGTCAATACAATCAATAACATAATCAAAGCCCTGAATATGCTCATGAATGTTATCTAAAGTAATAAAGTCATCAATCACCTGCACTTCACATTGTGGGTTAATTAACTCACAACGCGCTTTCATCGCCTCCACTTTAGCTTGGCCAATGGTGCCGGTAAGTGCGTGTATTTGTCTATTTACATTAGTGGCACAAATATCATCTAAATCTATTAGGGTTAATTTGCCAACCCCAGTGCGCGTCAATGCTTCTGCGGCCCAACTACCAACACCACCAATGCCAACAACACAAAAATGTGCCTGCTGTAACCAGTCAAACTGTTGTTGTCCGTATAAACGTTTGATCCCGCCAAAACGTATGTCTGTTACTTTTTCAGTCATTTACCAATCCAGTTGCCATGGTGTTTTCCATGCTTGAAAATCTTGATGTTTAATTAATTGTGTAAACTCATCCCCATTATCGGGTAAAAGAGTAAATTGTATTTGCTGCTCATTCCATAAGAAATCAAGCGCAAATGCATGCAAGTAAGTACGTGCGCTATGCGCACCTGCATAAGAGGTATCACCTAATATAGGTGCGCCTATACTTTTTAGCGCTACTCTTAATTGGTGCGTTTTACCTGAGTAAGGTTTTAAAATATATCCCCTAAAACCGGGTTTATAACTTACAGAATAAAAACGACTAATAGCAGGATTAGCTGTTGTTGTAAGTAACTTAAAAGTACCACGGCGTGATTTTGCCATATCGCCTTTTATCCAACCCTGCTTTTTTTTAGGCTTGGCGTCGCTAATAGCCAAGTAAAACTTATTAATTGTGTGCTCAGTAAACATTTGCGTAAATTTAGCGGCGGCGAGTTTATTGCGCGCTAAAATAAGCAAGCCTGAGGTCACTTTATCGAGGCGGTGTACTGCAAAGAGTTTTTCATTTAATTGCTGCTCTGCTAATACCACAAAACCTGCGGCGTCTTCTGAATGAAAATTCAGCCCTGCAGGTTTTGCTAAAATATAAAAGTCGCTATGACTATGCACAACTTTTAAATAGGCTTTATTCGTAATGCTCACGCGTGTTTACTTTGCAAATAGCTAATTACTTTAGCTAAATCTTCTGGCGTATCGACACCCGCTTTTGGAGTAATATGCGCTTGCTCTATTTTAATATTGTAGCCATGGTAAAGCACACGTAATTGTTCTAGTGATTCTAGCTGCTCTAGCGGCGACACACTTAGCTCAATATATTGCTTAATAAAACCAGCTCGGTAGGCATAAATACCCACATGGCGTTGAAACGGCGTTAAATCCAGCGTGCTCTGCTCGCCCATCATGGCGCTACGATCAAACGGAATACTGGCACGCGAAAAATACAATGCATTTTTATTAATATCGCTAACGACTTTAACTGCATTAGGATTAAAAACGTCTTCTTGCTCTTCTATCGCTACACTTAAAGTGGCCATAGGTGCAGTTGATTCATTTAATAACGTGGCAACTTGAGATACATTTTCTGGTGCCAATAATGGCTCATCACCTTGCACATTAACTACAATAGTGTTGTTATCAAGCTTAAGTAAATCAACAACCTCTGCTAAACGTTCCGTTCCTGACTGATGATCTTCACGCGTCATTAATACATCACTTGTGAAGGTACTCACAGCATCAAATACTTTTTGATGATCGGTCGCAATAACAACTTTACTCGCACCCGATAAACAGGCTTTTTCGTAAACATGCTGGATCATTGGCTTACCACAAATATCGGCTAGTGGTTTGCCTGGTAAACGGCTAGAAGCGTAACGCGCAGGAATAACAACTACGAATTCCACTTTTGTACCTCATCAAGTGACAATTCACGCGCTTCATTTTCAAGCAATACTGGAATGTCATCGATAACCGGATACGCCAACTTAGCGGCTGTACTTATTAGTTCGCTGTTTTCTTTATCAAAACGTAATTTACCCTTACATACTGGGCAGGCGATAATTTCGAGTAATTTTGTATCAAAGGCCATTGAGGATCCCTTTATCTTTTAATAATGAATTTAATTTGTTTATAACGCTATCGGTAGGTTGAGCATCCACTGGTAAGTAATACCAATTTTGTTTTGCAAAAGCACTACACTTTACAGCATCTTTTTCGGTCATTAACACATTTTCATCACCAAACTGAGTAAAATCATCAGCAGTGTATGCATAATGGTCTCGATAATGATGGGTTGATACTAAGGTAATGCCTTGTGCTTGTAATGACTGCTCAAAACGCAGCGGATTACCAATAGCACTCACAGCGTGGGCTGTTAATATAGGCTCTGTTAGCGTACGATTATTGAGCACAGATTTTAAAGCTGCAGGCTGCAAATTATAACGTTGTGGGTTGTTGCCGCCATTTTCTATCACTAAATCAACGCTCTTTAAACGCTTTTTAGTTTCGCGAAGCGGGCCTGCTGGCATTAACAAACCGTTGCCAAATTGACGTGCACTATCAACAATACAGCATTCAATACTACGTGCCATTTTATAATGTTGCATGCCATCGTCAGATATAATTACATCAATAGCAGAGGTTTGTTCAAGTAATTCTATATTTTGTTGTCTGTTTGGGCCAACCACTATGGGGCACTGCAAACGATGATATAAAAGTATCGGTTCATCGCCCGCCTCAAGCGTAGTACTGTTATGATCAACAAGCAATGGATATTGCTTAGCATGCCCGCCGTAGCCTCGGCTAATAATACCTACAGATAAACCTTGCTGAGTTAAATGAGCGTGTAGCCACAGTACAAATGGCGTTTTACCATTGCCGCCAACACTAATATTACCCACTACAATTACAGGTGTTTTGCTACTAAATTGCGTTAATATACCGCATGTATAAAGCCATTTACGTAATGTTGATATTAGCCAAAACAGTGCAGCTAAAGGCAGTAATAATATAGTAATTAAACTGACAGGCTGATACCAGCTTTGTTCAATTTTGCTCACCCTTGCTCACCAAATTGCATTTTGCATAATGCTGAATAAGTGCCATTATTTGCCAGTAAACTTAAATGATCGCCACTTTCAATAACACTGCCATTATCTATAACATAAATTCGGTCGCTATTTTCTATCGTCGATAAGCGATGCGCAATTACAATCGAGGTTTTGTCTTTCATTAATGCCTCGAGTGCTTGCTGAATTAGTTTTTCTGATTCAGTATCGAGCGCAGATGTTGCTTCATCAAGGATTAAAATAGGCGCATCTTTTAATATTGCACGAGCAATAGCAATACGTTGGCGTTGACCACCAGAGAGCATTACCCCATTTTCGCCAACCATAGTATTTAGCTGCTCTGGTAAGTCTTTTACAAACTCCCATACATGTGCTTGCTTGGCTACTTTTTCCAGTTCTTGCTGCGATATTTCACGCTGTAAACCGTAACAAATATTATTGGCAATGGAGTCGTTAAATAACACCACTTGTTGCGACACTAGCGCAAACTGACGACGTAAATCGGTTAGCTTATAATCATGCAGTGCAATGCCATCGAGTAAAATTTCACTAGGCGCTTCTAAATCATAATAACGTGGCAATAGGTTAGAAATAGTAGATTTACCTGAGCCCGAACGCCCAACTAAAGCAATGCTTTCACCCGCTTTAATCGTTAACGATAAATTGTTTAATACCGGCTCATCTTTAGTTGGGTATTTAAAGGTGACATTTTTAACTTCAATCAAGCCTTTTACTTTATCTACGCTTACAGTACCTGTGTCTTTTTCTACTTCCTCGTCGAGTATTAAAAACACACTTTGCGCGGCTGAAACTCCTCGCTGCATATCACTGTTTACATTAGCTAGCTGTTTAAGCGGGCGAAGTAACATCATCATTGATGAAATTAATACTACAAAGTCGCCTGAGCTTATGGTGTCAATCATCGAAGGCATTGACACAACCCATAAAATAACCGCCATAGCGCTGGCAGCCAATACTTGAATGATTGATACACTCAAGGCTTTAGTTGCGTCCATTTTAATTCGTTGCTGACGATTATGATTATTTACTTTTGAAAACTGATCTATTTCTTGATTTTGACCACCAAAACCATGGATCACTTTATGACCGCTTAGCATTTGCTCTGAGCTACGAGTAACTTGCCCCATAGCTGATTGAATACTTTTAGAAATGTGTCTAAAGCGCTTTGACACAACAGTGACTATGACAGCAACTAAAGGAATAATAACTAAAAATATCAGCGATAATTGCCAACTGGTATAAAACATAACTGCGAGTAAAAACACCACAAAAGCGCCTTCACGCACTACAATTAATAATGCCTTGGTAATAGCTTGTTGTACTTGTTCGGTATCAAAGGTTATTTTGGAAATAAGATCGCCGGTGGAATTTTTATCATGAAACGATACCGGTAAATGTAGAATATGTTCAAACAACTCTTGGCGCAGCGAGCGTACAACTTGTGAGCCTACATAACTCAAACAATAAGACGACATAAAGTTAAATACACCACGCCCTATTACCAAAGCAATAACTACAAATGGTGCATATTTTAATACATCAGCATTGCGCTCATTAAGACCTTCGTCAATAAACGGCTTCATAAGCTGAATAAATAAAGCATCCATACCTGAATACCCTATCATGCCAATAATAGCGACGATGGCGACTGTTCTGTACGCACCAACGTAAGAAATAAGACGTTTATAAATTTGTGTAGTACTTTGATCCATAACACTCTCTTTATACAGTTACAGCCCCTATTGTATCCTCAGGGAGGCTAAAACAAAACGTCAATCTTTAATAAACCAATAACTTTCACGCTCTCTGGCCGTTTCAACATGCAGATTAGTACTATAAAATTTAATTCTAATTTGTCCTTGCTGCCCAGTAATATATTGCGCAGCGCCAATTTTGTTAAACCGCGCAACCACTTCATCATTAGGAAAATGCCATTGCCCTTTGTAAGCACTCGAATGCACCACAACTTTAGGGTTAACAGCCGCAATAAACTCACTACTTGATGAAGTACCACTACCATGATGCGGGCTTATTAATACATTGCTTGCTAAATTATATCCTGCGGCAATTAGTGCGTGCTCTCGTTGCTTAGAAATATCACCAGTAAAAAGTACACTGTGTTGCGCGCTACTAATTTTAACTACGCAGGAGTCATCGTTGTTATTGTTAAAAGTAATTGAACTAAACGTTTGTATTTTAAGCCCATAAAAATCCATAGTCATGGTTTTACATAAACTCGGTATACCATTTGGATGAAAAGCACTAAGAGTCGATTCAAAGCCTGCCTCAATAAAATGTTTAACTCCTCCTGCATGGTCGTTATCTTGATGGCTTAAAATAGCGGTCGCAACATTCAGGTTATTAGCTTTTATATACGGCAGTAAAATACTACGTGTACGGCTAAAGCGGTTAAAATAACTAGGGCCAAAATCATAAATTAATGCATTGTTATCTTTTTCTAACAACACCATCAAACCATGGCCAACATCAAATATGTTTACTTGCCAATCACTTTTGGAAGTAAAGTAACTATCAACCAGCAATACACTTAACGGGATACAAGCAAGCCATTTAAATTTCACTAAATACAGTAGTAGCATGGTTACATAACTAAACATTACTATATCTAAAGTAATTGTTCCTACATTAAACCAACGCCAGCCTGGCGGTATTGCCATTAATTGTTGATACAAAAAATACAATACGGGGTCAAATAACGACACTATCAGGCTCATATCAATAACACTGCTCAATATCGCAACCACTAATAATAATGGCATAATGATAAAGGCGAGCAACGGAATAGCGATTAAGTTCAAGACTAACCCTGCCAAACTCACACCATTAAAAAAGTATAAAGACAAAGGCAATAAGCCTATAAATAGTGCCCCTTGTATAGCACATAACATGCCTACTTTAGCGATAACAGAGGCTCCCTTAAAGGGTACTTTTGTAATAACAATAAAGATGATAACCACAGCTAAAAATGAAAAATACAAACCAGGATTTAATACATTAAAAGGGTTAATCATTAAAACTAAAACCAAGGCGTATAAAATACTGCGCCAACGTAGCGATTGTTTAGCTAGGTAATACAATAATAAGTAGCACCCTAACATTATTAAAGCCCGGGTCGCAGAAACAATAAAATCGCTTAAATATACATAAACAAAAGCCGCTATAAAGCCCATTAAGCTATAACAAGTTGCAAGGTTAATTGTTTGTTTTATTCTAATTCTGGCGTGGCTTACAAGTGAGCGTGTTACAAAAAAAGCAAAGCCAAATACTAACGAAATATGCAACCCAGAAATTGCCAGTAAATGGCTTAACCCCAGCGTTTGCATGGTCAGCTTTTGTTCAAAGTTCATTAAGGACTTGTCGCCCGTCAGCAGCGTATAATAAAGCCAGTTAAGCTTAGACTCTTTAAATATGTGTTTAATATAGTGGCGATAAGCTATAACGTGTTGGTTTCTTTTTGTATCAGTAATAATTAAATTTTTATTGAGTACTTTGCCTTTAAAAAATATTTTTTGTGTAAATGCATAAAGTTGATTGTCAAAAACAGTAAAATTTTTTGTGCTTCTAAAGTTTTTTAAATGTGCGTGAGCACTGAAGGTTGCGCCTACTTCTAATATTTGCGCTGAATCAACACTTAACATAGCACTGGGGGCAGTAAAATAAGCGTAATCTTGCTCATCAAGCTTAATAATTTTTGCTTTTATATATTGCGGAGCATTAGCTGATACAACGTCTTCAACAACTAACTTTACTGAATATGCATACTTTTCACCCTGCGCTGGTAGCTCAAACGAGTAAAAAAGTGTGAAATGCACTAAGATAGCAAAAATAGCGCAAATAAAGCCTAACAAAACATTTGAAAACGGCTTAAAATAAGCGCTCGCAATTAGGATTGAAATTGTGATGAGTATAAATTCGAGGGTTTGAAAATAAAATACGGTTGCAATACTTCCGCACACAAATCCAAGACTAATCCACATTGATGTAAATGGTTGCTTTAAATGGCTAAAAAAACGATCCAACGATTTTTACCCGATCCAAATAAAATTAGGCATCACAAATCACTTAAAATATTTGGCCGTTTGTTACAAGACGCGAACCTTTGGCATTTAAATAGACGCTCTGCGCGTGGTGCATTTGCTGTCGGGTTATTTTTTGCGTTCATCCCTGTTCCTTTTCAAATGGTCCTAGCTGCAGCAACCGCTATAGTGTTTAGGGTAAACCTGCCCATTTCAGTGGCCTTAGTGTGGATAACTAACCCCGTTACCATGCCACCTATTTTTTACTGCTCTTACCTTATTGGCACCCTAGTACTAAACCAGCCAGAACAACATTTTTCCTTTGAAGCAAGCTGGCCTTGGTTTATCGAAAGCTTAACGACTATTGGTCCAGCATTTTTAGTTGGCTCCTTGGTGTCGGCATCAGTTGCCGCGATTATCGGCTATTTTGGAATAGATATTGTTTGGCGGCGTTCAGTTAGAAAAGCATGGTTAATACGTAACAAGTAGCCAATAGTTATAATGACTATAGACAAAAAAAGCCCAACTTAACAAGTTTGGGCTTTTTTAGTTTCTCAGCTTAAATTTTCGATTTAAATTCTATTAAAATCTAAATACTCGTCTAAACGCAATCAGTGGTAATAATAATAATCCATACCAAGAGAAGCTTGCAGAGCGACGCTCATACACTTCGGCATCAGGTGGTGCGCAATCTTCTATCGTGCCATTAGGTATTGGCGAAAGCTTTACTGCTACAGCAACACTTTCATATTCAGTTTTACCGTTAACATCGGTTACAACTTCACCTAATGAGTTACGCTTTTCAACAGTTTTAGTGGCCACACCAAATATTTCATTGTTTTCGTTAATCACTTTAGCTTCACTCATGCTATAGCCATAACTACTTGTACCGTCCATGTCGTAACACGGCAATAAGTCATTTAAATTAGTGATTTTATCATCACCTATTTTATAAATGAACGCAGCTGATCGACGTGAACTATCAGAAATACCAACCTCACCTTCGCCAACAATATAACCTTGATTATTTATACTGTTACCGTATGAGCTTGAGCTCGTAAAATAGCTATCTGGATAAACGGTAGTACCTGTTGCTATATCATGATAGAAAAACTTATTACGTAAAGCACCATCAACACGTCTTGTGGCATAACCTGTCACAATATTATTATCGTTAATTGCTAAAGATTTACCGCCTTGCCAACCGTCTGGTTGATTTATAAATTCAACCGCTTTGCCATCTTTAAAATACACCGGCATGGTTATAATAGTAGTATCTTTATCATAATAACGCGTGTTCGATACACCTGCTGCAATACCGTTCTTATTAACCGCGAATGCATTACTAATAAACGCAAAGTCAACTTCGTCTTCATAAGGAGTAAAGGCTAAACCTAGTACCTCGGTAGACGTGATATTAAATGCGTTATCAAGCGTCCATTTAGTTGCTTGCTTATTAAATATCCCACGGGTTGTTTGATTATTAATAACTTCAATACAGGTTGAAAATGGCTGATATTTATCATCACAGTTATCAGTAATATTGGTTTGACGCGTTTGCGGTATACCAAGTGACATATTACCAACAACAATATAACCATCTGCGGTTTTTACAATATCAGAGGCTTGGCTAGTACCACCATATTCACTAAATTGGGGTACTAAAGGAACTTCCATACCGCTTTCAGATATAACAATACCGCGCTCTATAAAGTCACGGGTAAACCACGGTTTAGGATCAGTTTCGTCCTCTATAGTAAACTCTATTTTATCAAAAGGAGCACTACCCCAACCAACTGTAGTGCCATCTTCTGCAACAGCGTTGTAAAAGTTAGTCACAGAGCGGGTAACGCCTGGGTAATCAGGCGAGTTTATATCAAACAAAGTTTGCTCAACAGCAGCGCCGCTATCATATTTTATTGCCGTTAGTGAGCTTAACTTTTGAAACTGATAATTAGCCGACACATTAGCTAAAAAACGAATCATGAAGCTATGCGCATCTGCATTTGTTGCTACAGCATTGTTTTTTTCTATGTCTTCTAACGTAAAAGTAATCTCTTTATCACTAAGCTCAAATGCATTAACTTCATTAGTGTAAGCGTTTTGAATTAAACTCAGTGAAAAATCAATATGCTCAATATCTACAGGTAAATTATATAAGCCATTAGCTATACCTATAATATGACCACTTTCACTTACATCGGTAACATAAGAATATTTCGCGCCTTCAAGTGCACCCAATTCCGTTAATTGATAAGTCGCACTTAATGCTGAAGTACTCATTGTTGCTAAAATACTGGCAGCGAGTAATTTATATTTCATTTTAGTCCTTACTACTGATTTTTTAATTCTTCAAGTTCTTCCCAGCGCGAAAACGCGGCCTCAAGGTCTGACTCAAGTTTTGCCAAATGGTTCAATGCCTTAGCCGTTATATCACTGTCTTGCTTAAAAAAATCAACATCACTAACTATGGCTTGTTGAATTTCAACATCGGCTTCGAGTTGTTCCATTTTATTAGGCAGTTGCTCTAATTCAAGTTTTAATTTGTAAGAGAGTTTATTACCTTTAGCCTCTGCTTTAACTACTGGCGCAGCAGGTGCTTTTTCAACTTTTTTAGTTGCTTGCTGTGGTTGATTTTTTTGTTGCTCTGCTAAGTAATTAACATAGGCTTCGTAATCACTGTAGCCGCCAACAATATCAGTAATCTTGCCATGACCTTCAAATGCCCAAACACTAGAGCAGGTATTATCAATAAACTCACGGTCATGGCTTACTATTAATACTGTGCCTTGATACTGGTTAATAATATCTTCCAAAAGCTCTAATGTTTCTATATCCAAATCATTAGTTGGCTCATCGAGTACCAATATGTTTGACGGTTTTAAAAACAGTTTCGCCAATAACAAGCGGTTTTTTTCACCACCCGAAAGCGCTTTAACTGGTGTACGGGCACGTGCTGGCGGGAACAAAAAGTCTTGTAAGTAACCTAATACATGGCGCGAGCGACCACCCATCATTACTTCTTGCTTACCTTCAGCAACGTTGTCTTGTACTGTTGCTTCTTCATCTAATTTTTCACGGTATTGGTCAAAGTAAGCAAATTCTAAATTAACACCTTGCTTAGTTTCACCGCTATCTGGGGCTAGGCTACCAAACATTAATTTTAATAACGTTGTTTTACCAATGCCATTAGGACCAACTAAACCAATACGATCGCCGCGCATAACCAAGGTTGAAAAATCATCTGCAATCACTTTATCTTTAAATGCATGACAAAGATGCTTAGCTTCAAATACCAATTTACCCGAACGATCTGCGGTTTCAATATTAAAGTCTGTTTTACCTACTTGGTCAACACGTTGTTTACGCTCGTTACGTAGTTGCTTAAGTTCACGTACGCGCCCTTCATTACGGGTTCTTCGTGCTTTAACACCTTGGCGTATCCACGTTTCTTCTTCGGCTAAACGCTTGTCGAATAAAGCATTTTGGCTTTCTTCAACTTTTAAGTCGTGGGCTTTTTGCTCTAAATAAGTAGCATAGTCGCCAGGGTATGATATTAATTTACCACGGTCTAAATCTAAAATACGCGTTGCAACAGCACGAATAAAGGCACGGTCATGCGATATAAATACAATGCCGCCTTTAAATTCTTTTAAAAATTGCTCAAGCCACATAACACTTGCCATATCTAAGTGGTTAGTAGGCTCATCGAGTAATAATAAGTCTGGCTCACTAACCAGTGCACGAGCAAGTGCAACTTTACGTAACCAACCACCTGAAAGTGACTCAAGCTTAGCATCAGGTGTTAACTCTAATTGGGTTAAAACAACTTGAATGCGACTGTCAAAACGCCAGCCATCAACCGCTTCTAATTGGTTTGATAAACGCTCAAGTTTATTTAATAACTTATCGGTACATACGGTTTGTAGCTCTGTACTCACATGATGAAAATCAATCAGTAAGTTGGCAATTTCAGGCATACCTTGAGCAACATAATCAAATACAGTGCCGCTTGCGCCTTTTGGTGGATCTTGTTCTAAACGAGAAATTCTTATACCGCCAAGCTGGTTTATTTCGCCATCATCTAATAAAACCTCACCATCGAGTACTTTTAATAACGTTGACTTACCAGCACCATTTCGACCTACAACACACACACGCTCGCCACTTTCAATCACTGCATCTGCTTTATTAAGCAATGCATGAGTACCAAAGGCCAGTTGTGCTTTTAAAATTCTAATTAAATCCATAATTCTTCTTTGCTCTTATTCTGCTTGCGCTAAAAATTCACGCACGTCTAGTGCAGTAAAAGGCCAAAATAATTGTTGGCCTTGCTCACTTTTAAATACCGGAATACTAACCTGATAATCAGCAATAAGCTGATCATCAGTCATAATATCTACTAGCAATAATTCATTGTGGCTATTAACTAATCCCTTAATTAATTGCTCAGCTTGTTCACACAAATGACAACCATCTGTGTGATATAAAATCCACTTAGCCATGGGTAATTAACCAGCTGTTATGAATTTTTTTATTACGCTTAAAATCAGGCGATAAGGTTTTGTCAGAAATATTAACCGCTTTTAAGCCCAAGCCAATTAAACCCACTTCATCCATAACAAAGCCACGTTTATTATTAGAAAAAATAAGCGTACCCGACGGGCTTAATATTTTTTTAACCCAAGTTAATAACTTAATATGATCGCTCTGCACATCAAATGCATCTTTCATACGCTTAGAGTTTGAAAACGTCGGGGGATCTAAAAAGATTAAATCGTACTGCGCCGTCGCATGCTCTAGCCACTTTAAGCAATCTGCTTGCTCAAAACGGTAGCGAGTATTACTAATATTATTTAAATCAAAGTTGTCTTGGCCCCATTTTAAATAGGTTTTTGACAAGTCAACCGTGGTAATTGCTTTAGCGCCACCAAGTGCTGCATGTACTGACGCTGTACCTGTGTAGGCAAATAAGTTTAAAAAGCGCTTATCTTTGGCGTTTTCTTGAATATAACGACGCATTAAACGGTGATCTAAAAACAAGCCAGTGTCTAAGTAATCAAATAAATTCACTTTAAACTTAGCGCCAAACTCTTCAACCACCATAGTGCGGTTTTGTTTAGCCATTGGCGTGTATTGCTCTTCGCCTTTTTGCTTTTTACGTACTTTTACAGCAATATTCTCTGGTGCTATTTTGAGTTGTTCAGCGGTTAAGCTGATCACATCTTGTAAGCGTTTTTCAGACGTTTTTTCATCAATTTCTTTCGGGGCTGCGTATTCAAAAATAACCGCTGAGTCACCGTAAATATCTACAGCAACGTTGTACTCAGGAATATCAGCTTCGTATACACGGTATGCTGTAATTTCGTTTTGCTTAAGCCAGTTTTTTAAACCCTGCTTGTTCTTTTTCAATCGATTAGCAAAAGACATTGAACCTTCAAAATTCAGCGCTTTTTTATCATCGGTTGTCAGGCTTACTTGTTTGTCATCAAGTTGATACAAGTTAAGTTCAACATCTAACGGGCCATTTTTAAATTTATAACGTTTCAGCCTAACCAACTTTAACAGCTTAAATAAGCTCTCATCCATACCCAGTAAAGCAAGCTTCCAATGATTGAAGTGCTTTTTAAAGCCCACGCCTAAATTACGATGTAAATCTACAAGCTCAGCCATAGAACCAATACGCTCACCATAAGGTAAGTTAGATATAACTACGCCAGGTAATTTAGCCACTGCGGTTAGTTTAGTTGCATCACTTTGTTTAAACTTAATAATATCGTCTAGCTCAGCACGTTTTGCGTTATCAATTGCTTTACCTAATACTTGAGCGTCGTAATCGTGGCCAATGAGCCATAATTTAGGGTCTATAATATTGCCCAGCAATTCTTCTTTTAGCTCTTTAAATTTCGCAGCTCTAAAACTTGGTAAGCGCTCAAATGCAAAGCCTTCGCGAAATAAGCCGGGAGCTTCGTTGCGCGCCATACCGGCAGCTTCAATTAAAATAGTACCTGCACCACAACATGGGTCAAACAAAGGCTGATTTACATTTTCAAGCCAGCCGCTGCGTTTGATTAATGCCGCTGCTAAATGCTCTTTTATAGGTGCTTTACCTTGGCCCTGTCGGTAACCACGTTCAGATAAACGCGGGCCAGAGTAATCTATATACATAGATACGCCATAACGATTTAAACGCGCAACCACACGCACATTAGCGTCTTGTTTATCAACATTAGGGCGCTGCTCGAATAAGTCGTTAAAGTAATCAACTATGGCATCTTTTATAACTAAACCAGAAAACTGTGTATTTTTTAATGAGTCGTTGGTGCCATTAAAGTCGACAGCAAACGTTTGTGTAGGCCCAAACCATTCTTGCCATGGTTGTGAGCGAGCAAAGTTATACAGGCTATTTTTGTCATCTACGCCTTCTTTTTCTTCAATAAGCATAAGCACGCGCGTAGCAAAGCGAGTCGATAAACACACCTTTTGCGCCAATAATGAGTCTGCCTCAAAGCGAACAGAACCAACAGTTTGCTTAGACACAGTTGCGCCAAGTTCTGTTAGTTCATCAACCAATAAATTTTCGATTCCGATAGAAGTAAGTGCGATAAATTGCAAAGTAGTAACCCTTAATAGCTAATTGCGCAGGATTATAACATAGGTTTGCATACAAACACGCCATAAACACGGGCTGAAAATAAAATTAGATTAAGCTATTTTGCTATGAATATGCTGATTTAAGAGAGGATGTACACGATTGTTTAAAACGCGAATGGCTTCAAACTGTACTAATGATAAATTATCATCTAATTGAAAATTTTCACTTAGGTTAATACATACAGATGCATCACTGCTGTGCTCTACAATTAAAAACTCTCCCGACTGCGCTTTAGAGGTTAAATTAATAACGGCTTCAGTACTTGGAGTGCTTCCTGTGTATTGCTCAAAAAACCAACTTTTAGCAAGTACTGGCTTTAATTGAAATTTCACTGCGGTTGCATTGAGTGATATTTGACATAATTGCGCTGGATTCCACAGCTTAAATTGCACAAGATATTGATAAACTTGTTCATAAAAAGCGGCATCTTCTAAGCTAAAATAAGGGTTTTTAAATGTGCTGTCAGTAAGTTGTCTTAACTTATAAGGAGTGCAGAGCTGCATATCTTCATTTAAATCAAGTAATAAACGGTTTTTTTTGGCGCAAGATATCCACTGCCATTGCTTTGATGCTTGTAACATATCCCCTCCACGCTTAACATTTAAATATAATAAAAACAATAAGCACAAAGTATAGCCGCTTTTAATCATTTTTAAAATGTTTTATTAGAACATTTATTGAACGATCAAAAGCTTAGAGGGCAAGTTAGCCTTTTAGTGTTAAAACAAACTTAACTTTTAAGGCTAAGTAGCCCTATTTTTTATAAACTATCAACTATCGATTTAATTAATTGTGGGCCTTTATAAATAAAGCCAGTATAAATTTGTACTAAATCGGCACCTGCGTTTATTTTTTCTTTCGCCGATGACACATCGTCAATACCGCCTACACCTATAATAGGTAACTGCCCATTAGTTAAGCGCTTTAACTCGCTAACTACATGCGTCGCACGCTCCCTAACTGGCTGCCCCGATAAACCACCGGCTTCGTCAGCATATTGCTGACCCGCAACCATGCTACGCTCAAGTGTAGTATTGGTAGCAATTACCCCATCTATTTTATTGCTTAGTAAAGATTCACTTACTTGAGCAATTTGGATTGGATCTAAATCTGGCGCAATTTTTACCAGCATAGGTACCTGTTTACCATGTTTAGCAACAAGATCAAGCTGCTCGTTTTTCAAACTTTGT
Source organism: Pseudoalteromonas sp. 120-MNA-CIBAN-0494 (assembly GCF_040308885.1). Taxonomy (NCBI): domain Bacteria; kingdom Pseudomonadati; phylum Pseudomonadota; class Gammaproteobacteria; order Alteromonadales; family Pseudoalteromonadaceae; genus Pseudoalteromonas; species Pseudoalteromonas sp. 120-MNA-CIBAN-0494. Next base: position 77,066 of record NZ_JBEOOE010000003.1, on the reverse strand, counting down.
AGTAAATCATCAAGGGCTGCACCGTATTGTAAATCACGAAGCCCTGGGGTATTTGGCGATGAAATATTAACAGTTATATACGAGGCATGTTCAAACACCTTGCGCATGCAATGTATGTAATCGTCTTTGCCTTGCTCATTCGGTGTGTCTTTATTTTTACCAATGTTAATACCTAAAATACCGGTATAGTTGGCTGCTTTAACGTTATTAACTAAATTATCAACGCCTTTGTTATTAAATCCCATGCGATTGATAATGGCATTTGACTGCGGCAATCTAAACATACGTGGTTTATCGTTACCAGCTTGTGGGCGCGGAGTAACTGTACCCACTTCAACAAAACCAAAGCCCATTTGTGCAAATGCAGTAATACACTCTGCATTTTTATCAAGCCCTGCAGCAAGACCAACGGGGTTTTTAAGTTCTAAGCCTAAAAAATTAACTGGTTTATTCACAATATTTTGTGACCAAGCAGCGCTTAATGGTGTATTGGCAAAACGACTTAAATTATTAAGAGCGAACTCATGCGCCCACTCCGCATCACGGGTAAACATAAAACGGCGAGCTAAATCGTAAAACATGAATATAATCCTCTTAAAATGCAGACAAAAAAATACCTCAGACTAGGCCGAGGTATTGTATAACAATTTTAACCATTAACTCATTATTTTCACCAAGGAAAATAATGAGTAGGCATTAATTATGGTTTTTATTCTATTACACGCAGTTATGGCTTAATAACATGAGTTCACGTAGTGCTACTGAAAACTTAGCAAAATCGTGAGTTTGTGATGTTCTAAACTCTGCAAGCATTTGCTTCCAACGTTGTAATAATAACTCTTGGCTATCCATCCATTGCTCAATTTGGCCATTAACATCTTTGTTATCATCGGCAAAACCGTTTAATACCACTTCTGCTAATGTACGTTGTTGCCAATCAAGCTCTTCGCGGTACGATGCACGCGCTAATGCCTGCCAATGGTTTGCTACTGGTTGCTTAGTAATTTGCTCTAAGAACCAATGTAAGCCCATGTTTGCACCAAGCTTGAAGTAAGTATGCGATACAGTATCGATACTTTGTTTCGAACTTGCTGAGATTTCAGCTAAGTCCATAGCAGAAAACAAGCTAGATAAACCAGTAATGCGATTAGCTAGTTCTGCAGGCACACCACTTTGTGTTAACTCTTGGGCAGCTGCAACTAAAAGCTCGCCTTCTTTATCAACCATATACGTTGTTAAATTAGCACTTAAATCTGCAAATGTTGGCGCAAAAAATTCAACTGTTTGGGTAATTGTTTGTGCTTTGTTGCGATGACGTAAGAACCAACGTGTTACACGACGAACCGTGCGACGTAATTGGTATAGCATTTCGGTTTGTACAGCAGCCGGAATTTTATTATCAAGTGCAACAACCGAGGCCCACGTATCGCTCATTTGGAACAACTCGCTGGCAATTGAATAACATAAAGCAATTTCAGCTTCATTTGCACCGGTTTCTTCATGCATACGCACCATGAAGTTAAGGCCCATATCGTTAACAATTTGATTAGCCAGTTTAGTGGCAATAATTTCTTTACGAAGTGGGTGATTATCCATCGCTTCGTTAAACTTCTCACGCAGTGGTAACGGGAACGAATTAACTAACAATTGACGGTAATATGGATTTTCCGTAATTTCATCTGTAACAAATGACTCTTTAAGTACCATTTTAGAGTACGACACTAAAATCGCTAACTCTGGACGTGTTAAGTCTTTGCCAGCTGCTGCACGTTCTGCTAATTCTTCATCACTTGGGATAAACTCAATCGCACGATTTAGCTTGCCTTCTTTTTCAAGAGCATGAATAAAGCGAATTTTCTCTTTAAGCGTTGATGAGCCTTTAGATTGAGTAATTGAAATAGTGTGTGTTTGACGATAACAATCATTCAATACCAGCTTAGACACTTCGTCTGTCATAGCGTATAAAAGTTCATCGCGTTGCTTGCGCGTTAAGTCACCTGAGGTAACTAAACCATTAAGTAAAATCTTAATATTAACTTCGTTATCTGAACAAGTAACGCCACCTACGTTATCAATAAAGTCAGTATTAACACGGCCGCCTTTCGCTGCAAATTCAATACGTCCTAACTGAGTTGCACCTAAGTTACCGCCCTCGCCGAATACTTTAGCACCTAGCTCGCCACCGTTAATACGCAGTGCATCGTTTGCACGATCCCCTACATCGGCGTCAGTTTCTTTGCTGCTCTTAACATAAGTACCAATACCACCATTCCACAATAGATCGTAATCCATCATTAGCGCAGCTTTGATCAGTTCAGTTGGTGTCATGCTGGCTTTTTTAGTGCCTAACATTTTTTTCATTTCTGGGCTTAGTGTAATCGACTTAGCCGCACGAGAGAAAACACCACCACCGGCAGAAATTAAATCTTTATTAAAGTCTTCCCACGATGAACGCGGTAATTTAAATAAACGTTCACGCTCAGGATACGTTGCTGCTGCATCTGGTGTTGGGTCAATAAAAATATGCATATGGTTAAATGCAACTTGTAAACGAGTATGTTTAGATAACAACATACCATTACCAAATACATCCCCTGCCATATCGCCAATAGCTACCACGGTAAAATCGGTTGTTTGACAATCAATATCCATTTCGCGGAAATGACGTTTAACTGATTCCCACGCGCCACGTGCTGTAATACCCATTTTCTTATGGTCATAACCCACTGAGCCACCTGATGCAAACGCATCACCTAGCCAAAAGTTATATTCATTTGCAATGCCATTAGCAATATCAGAGAAAGTTGCAGTACCTTTATCGGCTGCTACAACTAAATAAGCATCATCGCCATCGTGGCGAGTTACATCTACAGGCGCAACAATTTCACCTTGTACAATATTATCTGTGATATCTAACAAACCACGAATAAAGATTTTGTAACATTCTTGGCCTTCTTTTAAGAATGCTTCACGCTCAGTTGGCAATTGTTTACAAACAAAACCGCCTTTTGAACCTACTGGCACAATTACCGCATTTTTCACTTGTTGTGCTTTAACTAAGCCAAGTACTTCAGTACGGAAATCTTCACGGCGATCTGACCAACGCAAGCCACCACGGGCAACACTACCGTATCGTAAATGCACACCTTCAATACGCGGAGAATATACAAAAATTTCAAACGCCGGTAATGGTAATGGTACGCCAGGAATTAAGCTTGGCTTAATTTTAAACGATACATACGATTTAAATTGGCCATTGCCATCTTTTTGAAAGAAGCTAGTACGCAGTGTTGCCACTATCATATCAACGTATAGACGTATAATACGGTCATCATCAAGATTGGCTACGTTTTCAAGTTCTAAATATATTTCTGTACTAAGCTTTTCAAGTGTTTTTTCACTTGCAGGGCTTTTAACTGAGAACTTTTTAGTAAACAAGTTAACAATTTTTGCTGCAATGTGTGGATAATTTGCAAAAGTGCCTTCAATGTAAGCTTGCGAGAAGGTAACCCCAATTTGGCGCATGTATTTAGCGTACGCACGTAATATTGACGCTTCACGCCCAGTAAGACCACCCATTAATACTAAACGGTTAAAACCGTCGTTTTCTAAGCGGTTATTCCAAACACTGGTTAACGCAGCGCGAAAACGTGCTGAAATTTTATCAAAATCTGCCATCCCTTTGCTATCAATTAGCATAGAGAAATCCATGATCCAATTAATGCTACCATCGCTAGTTTTAACTGAATAAGGTGTTTCGCCAACGACACGTAAGCCAAAGTTTTCTAGCATCGGCATCACATCAGATAAGTGAATAGGCTCATCTTTATGAAATAAGCTTAAACGCACAACATTGCTGTTAGCTTCTTCTTGCGGGCGATAAAATAACATTTCAAGTTTGTTTTCATCGTTAAGCATTTCTAGCTTTTCAATATCAACAACAGCTGCACTTGGTAATACTTCATCTTTATATGAGCGAGCAAATGCTTGAGCATACTTACGGTTTAATTCATTACCGCGTGCTTCGCCAGCTTGCTCTAGTAAGGCTGATTGTAATTTATCTTCCCAAGTACGGGCCGCTTCAACTAAATTGTTTTCAATGTCTTTCACTTTATACTCTATATTATTATCAGTCACACGCACGGTATAATGAGTACGGGCTAGTGTTGACTCAGAGAAATAGGTTGTAAATTCGACTTTTTCGTCAGAATTAAATGCATTTGCTAAAATATTTTGCGTTTCATGACGCAGTGCCGTGTTATAGCGCTCACGTGGTACATAAACCATACATGAGAAAAAACGTCCATAGGCATCTTTACGTACAAACAAGCGACACATATCACGTTCTTGTACTTGCAACACGCCCATTGCAACTTCTAGCAATTCGCTTTCGCGGGCTTGTACAAGTTCATCTCGCGGGTAGGTTTCTAAAATATTAAGCACCGCTTTATAAGCATGGGTGCCTTTGGCAAAATCACACATTTGCATAATACGGTCAATTTTACTTTTAAGAACCGGTACGTCTGCCGCACTGTAGTTATAAAAGTTTGACGAGAACAAGCCAATAAAGCGATCCTCACCAATAACATTGCCTTTGTCATCAAAACGTTTTACACCAACATAGTCGATATAAGCCGGACGATGTACGCGTGATAATGAGTTAGTTTTAGTTAAAATTAGTAAGTTACTACTACGCGCATCTTGGCGAGCAGCTTCTGGTAATTCAGAAAGTAGACGAGTGTGTTCTACACCGGCATTTTTCATCAAACCTAAACTGGTTTCCATTACGCCTTTTAACTCGTAATCACCCTGTATTGGCGATAACTCATATTGGCGATAGCCCATTAGGGTAAAGTTGTCTTTAACTAACCAGTCTAAAAACTCAACCGTTTCATCTACTTCAGCATTATTTTTGCCAGCACGACGTTTTGGTAGCTCTTTACTAACTGCAATTAGCTTTTCGCGAATTGGCTGCCAGTCTTCTACCGCTACCGACACATCTGTAAGCACAGACTCTAACTCTTGTTTGAAAGACTCAATCACAGCTGAATCTGTTTGACGGTCAATTTCAATAAAGAATACTGTTTTGGTCGAGGTTGATTCTTGCTCTGCTTTTAAACCAGATAAACCTGAGATTTTGTCATTTTCATCTCGTTGGATTTTAAGCGGGCTATGTAGTAATAAGTGAGAGGCAATATTTTCACGAGTCATGGCCATACGTACTGAATCAACTAAAAACGGCATGTCTTTAGCTATAATCTCAACAATGGTATGCGATGACTGCCAGCCATCTTTTGCCACTTCTGGGTTGAAAACGCGAATAACCGCGTCATCAGACGTGTTCTTTTCTAGCGAATTCCAAAGGCTTAGTGCAGCACCATATAAGTCACTATCGTTACGATTAGCCAAATCCTCTTTAGACATATTGCTGTACAAGGCTTTGGCGAATTTTTCAACGAGTAACACATTATCAGCGCGAACTTTTTTGTGGATAAGCTTACAAACATTATCTAAAATAACTGAGGCTTGACCTTCATTTCGTGTCATTGTTTATTCCTTAAATCTATTACTGCTTAATAGCAGAATATTTGTACAGCATTTATTAGCGTGGAGTCGAGCAAATTCTAACTCGTTTACAACTAATAAACAGCCTTTTACGATGAAAACATTTTTAGCTTTTCAGCTATTTGGTCATCTATTCACAAATTATAGATATAAATGGCCTTTACAGGCCATTTAGGAGCAAACTTATTCACTTTATTTTTTCTGGTCAGTCCAGAGTAAGCTACCAATTGCTGGTAAAAGCAGCACTGCACCCAGCATATTTACTAAAAACATGAAGGTAAGCAAAATTCCCATATCAACTTGAAATTTCAAATCAGAGAAAATCCAAGTACTCACGCCAATAGCAAGTGTAATACCGGTAAATAATACTGCACTACCGCGCTCAATTAACGCATTTCGATAAGCAACACTCAGCGGTACATTTTGTTTTAACTGCCCCATCATCGACGACAATATATAAATACCATAATCAACGCCTATACCCACACCTAATGCAATAACTGGCAGTGTAGATACGGTTAAGCCAATTTCCAGCTGTACCATTAGTGCTTGTGCAAGAGTAGATACCACATACAGAGGTAACACTACTGCAATGGTTGCTTTTACGCTTCTAAAGCTTAGTAAACACAAAACAATTACAGCGCCGTAAACATACAGCATCATCGGAATTTGCGCCGCTGACACTGACTCGTTTGTGGCTGCCATTACACCTACTGGGCCTGATGCGAGTTTAAACGCAACTTTATCTGTACCCTCTTCTTGTGCAAAGCGTTTAACACTTTCAATTACAAGATCAATTGTTTGCGCTTTATGATCATCTAAAAAGATAATCACTGGCATCACTGAGCAATCGCCGTTGAGTAACCCCGTGCTGGTTTCTACCCGCGAGGTAGATTGTACTAAGCTTGCAGAGTTACGTGGCAGGCTTTGCCATTTAAGGTTACCTTCGTTATAACCGGCATTTACCGACTGCGCTACCGAGCTTAAGCTTACCGCTGATTGCACACCGGCCACATTCTCTACTTTGTACTGAAAGCGGCTAATACGCTGCATCACATCATGCTCAGTACATGCTGCAGGATACGCTTCTACAATTACCTTTAAGATATCAGACGAAATGGTGTATTTGTCCGAGATTAAAAATGTGTCTTGGTTATAGCGTGCATCTTGGTGCAATGATGGTGCGCCAGCATGTAAGTCCCCAATACGCATTTTATCAGCTTGCCAATAACCAAGTGCAAATAACACTAAAGTAAAAGCAATTATCATTTTAGCAATTTTAGGATCGGTGGCTTTAACCAATAAATCTCTAATTGCATCAAGCATATTTGGTTTTTTAGCATCACCCGATTGAATATGTACACTATTTTCAAAGTGCATATACGACGCCCATACAGGGAGTAAAATTAGGTTAGTAAATATAATTACCGCAACACCTAAACTAGCAGTTATAGCAAGCTCTCTAATAATACCAATGTCAATGGTTAGCAGAGTTAAAAAGCCAACCGTATCCGATAACAACGCAATGCCGCCTGGGATAAATAATGCTCTAAAGCTTGACTGACAACATTCTCGCGTACTTTTACCCTCGCCTACTTTTTTACCTATCGCGTTAATCATCTGCACACCATGGCTCACACCAATTGCAAATACTAAAAAAGGTACCAAAATAGACATAGGATCTAAGCCAAAGCCTAAACTCGACAGTAGCCCTAATTGCCAAATTACAGCAATGATCGAACACATTATAGGTAAAATAGTCAGCTTTAAACTGCCACAAAATAGCCAAACCATAATAAAAGTAAAGGCAATCGCGATGGCAAAAAATACCACCACACCTTTTGCACCTTCGGCTATATCACCGGCCATTTTAGCAAAACCAATTATATGAATACTCACCTTGTCGGTGCTTAGCGGTTCACGTAGTTGTGTTTCGAGTTTTTGCGCAAATGCTAAGGTATCGAGCTTTTCTTGGGTTTGCGGATCGGTTTCCATTAATTGCGCTGTCACCATCGCACACGAATAGTCACTGGCAATCATGCGCCCAACTACTTTCGCTTTTTCGATATTTTCTTTAACGACCCCTAAACCCTGTTTATCGGCTTTAAAATTAGCAGGAATTATTGGCCCGCCGGCAAAACCATCTTCAACTACTTCAACAAATCGAGCGCTGGGTGAAAATATTGAATTTACTAAAGGTCGATTAACCCCTGGGATAAAATATAGCTGGTCGTGTACCGCTTTTAATTGGGTAAAAAATTCAGGATTAAAAATATCGCCGCTGTCGTCACACACCGAAATTAAAATACTGTTAGCGCCACCAAACTGCTTTTCGTGTTTGGTGTATACCTTCATATAATCGTGGTTTAACGGAATGTTTTTATTAAACGAGGCATCAAGTTGAATTTGTGTCGCTTTAAATGCCAATAAACAGGTTATAAGCACAAAGCTTATAAGCATAATTAAGCGATGTTTAAATATCGCATTTTCTATAAAGTCTAAAATCTTATGCATTAAGGGGTCAACTCCTTCACTTTAATGCCATCTTCTGTTGCCATGATTAGTTTATTATTTAAAATCACACCATCTAGAATTGCTTTACCGTCGGCCAACTGCTCATGTGTAAGCTCAGCGTTTTGCAAATGAAAAATCACGCCGCTATTGGCCAACATTAGCCATTGTTCATTGTTATAATTTATGATGTTGTTAATCGTTGCTGTTTTTTTATTATCAAGGTGCTGCCAATTTTGATCACCTCGCTGGCGAGTAAAAACATTGCCTCGTAATCCTGCCACTACCTCTTGCTGCGCATTGGCGCTAAATGCAAAAAATGATCCTGGGTAAATTTCGTCAACTCGCTGCCATGTTAAGCCTGCATCGGTACTTTTTGCCATTAAGCCCATTTCACCCACTAACATTAAACCGTCTGGAGTTTGCTCAATGCGGTTAAAGTGCGGCAAAATTGAGGCTGTTTCTGCTTCATAACCTTCTGGGTCGTGTTCTTTTAAATCACTCAAATATTCTCTATCGTCACTAAATAATAGCGAGTCTAAAAAACGTTTTTGCCAGTGCTTACCACCGTCGCTGGTTTGATAAAACATGCCATAAGCCCCCACAGCATAACCATGTAGCTCATCTTTAAATAAAATATCTAAACACGGTTTATCTATCTCTGGCTTAGCTTGTTGTAAATGCCACGTTTTACCACCATTTGTAGTATTTATTATTGTTGCATCGTGCCCACAGGCCCAGCCATTGTTTTCATTAGTAAAATCAACCGCAGTTAACAATACTTGAGTTGGCACCGATTCTGCTTGTTGCCAATCAATACCATTAATACTTGTAATTACAGTGCCATGCTTACCAACAGCCACTAAACCCGCTTTAGTTTGGGTAATATCAGTCAATAACGTTTTATCGGCGTTTATTGCACTAATAGCAAATTGAGGAGTTTCTTGTGCAACACTCGCACCGCTGAGGATCAGGCTGGCATATACCAAATACTTCATAAATTTAAATCGCCTTGAACTGGGGAATTGTTTGTCTATTTAGGTGAGGAAAAGCCCTGCGCGTCAAAAAGACAAACGCGATGAGAAAGGAAAAAAGGCACCTAACCAATCGGTTAGGTGCCTACTATTAACTATCTACCTTCGCGACGTAATGCGCTTGATGTAAACTCATTGTCGTTAAACGACTGAGAAAAATCATACATTTTGTGCTGATTATCTAAACCAATTGCTAAGTAACGACGAGAGTTTAAATCGTGATAAACCTCTAACGTACTCCACTGCGTTGGTACTTCATAGTAGTTAAGGCCATAAGCCATAGCTACACGGTAAAGTTGGTCACGGTTATCGTAAATATCGGTAACCTGTACTTGCCAGCTATCTTCATCAATATAAAACACACGTTTTTTATAAATATGGCGCGTATCATCTTTTAAGTTAGCTTCAACCACCCACACACGGTGCTTTTCGTAGCGTGTATGCTCAGGGTTAATATGTCCTGGCATTAATATTTCGTCATAGCTTAGTTTATCGCTATGGAGCTTATAACTATTGTATGGAATATAAAGCTCTTGCTTACCTTTTAATGTCCAGGTGTAACGGTTTGGTGACCCGTTAAACATGTCAAAGTCATCAGTAGTACGTAAGCTGTCAGCTGCTGTACCTGGTGCATCATAAGCAACGTTAGGTGCACGACGAACACGACGTTGACCACTGTTGTAGGTCCATGCTTGGCGTGGCGTTAATATTTGGTCCATGGTTTCATGCACTAATAACGCAGTACCCGCTAGGCGTGCAGGCTCGGTTACTTTTTGTTTAAACTTAAACAAAATATTTGAGTCTTGCAGTTGCGCAGGTGTAGCACTTGGATCTGAGTATTTAACTAGTAGTTGCTCATCAAAACCAACATAGTTATACGAACCCGAAGCGGTAGGTGCTGCTTGGCCGCCAAAGCGCTCAATAGACTGACCACGGTAACGTAGCAAGTGATTCCAAATTGCCTCTAAACCAGTTTTAGGAATAGGAAATGGAATACCAATTGCTGTACTTTTAATCCCATTACCGCCTTCTATTAGCTCTGCAGTGGGTGCAAATTGCTTAGTTGCATCATATACAAATTGCGGGAACGAAGCAGAGCGACGAGTTGCATATACTGGCATTTTAAAGGTATCAGGATACGCTTCAAATAACGCAATTTGGCCAGGGCTTAAGTTCGCTTTATATTTTTCAATATTACTTTTATCAATAGTAAACAACACTTTATCCGTATTAAACGGGTCTAAGTGATGCATACCTGCTTTATAACCTGCCGGTGCTGCGGTAATACCACCATTCCACGCAGGAATAGAACCATCTGCATTGCCTGCTTTTTGAGCGCCTAGTGGCGTTAAGTCTGCACCTAAGCGCGCAACTTCTTCGCTGCTAATTTTAGCTAAAGCAGCGTGACTTGCAAACAAGCTACAAAATGCAGTAGCAATGAGGGTAGGTTTTTTAATCATAATAATATTACCCCTAAATAGAATATTTTAAGTTAAATGAAATGTAATCGCGATCAGAGAAGGTATTAATGTCGCCGCCACCCCAAAATGAGTTGTAGCTAACATCTAATGACCACGCATTTTGATAGTTAAAGTTCATGGTTGCACCTAACGATTTACGATCCTCTATAAACAAAAACATAGGATCTGGCGTGCTACCATTTACGTCATGAGAAAATACAAAACGTGGCGAAAAGTTAATACCGTTATACAGGTTATAATAATCACCTTTAGCAATTAAGCGATAACCCCACGATGTAGCCGTAGCAAATTGTTTTTGCTCTGCTCCATTTGATAACGCCATATGTAGCGCAGAATAATCAGAACTGCCTGGGCCGGTCATAATGCCACTACGCCCAGTACCAGAAACGTTTAAACGCATTTCATCGTACTCCGGCATACTATGAATACGCACGCCACCAACCTCACCTACCACAGCCCAGCTATCTGCACCCAAAGATGGGCCAAATAAATGCGTCGCGGTAAATTGTAATTGACTGGTATTACGCTCTATATAACCTTTTGCTAGCTCGCCTGGGCCAACAACACTGACAGCATTGCCTTGGCTCATTTGTGAAATACCTGCAAATTCAGGGCGTAAACCTGCCACTGCTAATTGCTCTGGCATTGCAGCGTAAAGTAGCTCTACGTCATCAATTTGTAGTGGTTCATCTTCGCGAAAAGTAAACTCACCAGCAAACGCAGTTTCACCTAAAGATGTGTTGAAGCTCAAACCATAGAGTTTAATGTCTTCTGGGTATTCATTTTTTGCTAAAGAGAAAGCTCTTAAATTATGAATATTATCTTCAGTGATTTCAGTCGTTGTAATCATTGCTAAATCTTGGGCAAGTGAAGCTTGAGTAAAATTAGACACTCGACCAGATACTAACGGGCGACGGCTATGATAATTCACATGATAAAATGCCACTTCCGTGTCATTAAATTCAGGTAAAAACACGCCTAAACGTAAACCGTATTGGCCGCCGTCATCCGGCTCTACTTTACCTTCATCGCCTTTACCTTTTAGTGCTACCTTAGTTGGATAGGCTAAATACATTTCGGCCAGTAGCGCTTTGCCTTGAGCACTTGAAGGATCAACGCCTTTGAGTGAGGCTGCTAGGGCAAAGTCAGAGGTTAAATTATTTAAACTGTCGGTTAAAAATGCTAAATCAATATCAGGATTTGAAGTAAAACCTAACTGCACATTTTGCTGATAACCATTTTCAGAGGCAAAGTCATTGGTAGAAAAATACGTTCCCGTTGCTGGTAAGCGTGTTTCTTGCCATTGGTATTGATAAAAACCCTCTAAGGTTACGTTATCAGTAATACCTAACGACGCCCATAACATACCAACAGGTATAAAGGCTTCTTTAAGCTCTGCACCAGGCGCTTTTAAACGGTCTATGTCAACTGGGTTAACGTTAATACCATGCGATATTAATGTACTTTCACCCCAATTTATTACTTGTTGACCAACGCGAATTGATAGCGGGTTTTTGCCTTCATTTAAATCAAAGCTTGCCCATACATACGCATCTAATAAACGGATGTCAGCACAGCTTTGTGCTTTTGTATCTTTGTCATCACATGGATCGACGCCTTGGCCTGAGGTAGGGTTTACATAAGCACGATCGCCATCCATTAACTCAAAGTCATAAAAATACATAAATCGAGTAAACAAACCATAATTATCTTTACTGATAGATAGATCATGGGTGCCCTTTAATAGTTTTGAAAACGAATCACCACTATCAAAGTTTAAATCGCCTGCATCACCATTGTTTGAATATGATCCTGGTTGCGCCCACACATCTTGCGATGAGTAAACGGTATTGTTTAAGGCTGGGTTATAACCCGTCCAATCGAATGAAGGGTTGTTACTTTTACCTATTAAGCCAAAGTCTCGGTCTTCTACACGAATACTTTGCCCATAAGAAAAAGTGGAGTCGAAAGTTATATCAAAACCTCCGGCTTCAAAAACTGCCGCTTGTGCAGTCATTGCAGATAACCCTAAGCTTGCGGCTGCTAAACCTATAGCGATTTTATTTTTAACAAAAAGCGATCTTCTTATCATTTTGGTTTCCCCCCTGTCGCGGGTCATTTTGTGTGATCAAGTTATTGTTTTTAGTGTAATCGTAACGATAGAAGCGAATTAAACAAATTACAAACAGTCGCCTTCAATCAGTCATAATCTTTTTTTATTCACTGACGTTTACGCAATGGTAAGACGTCATACCAGTAATTTATACACGCAAATTAACAATAGGACAAATCGAAATTAACAAAAAGGCAATATTTATGTATATCTATAACATAAATACAAGCGCTTAGGCTACTCGTTCGAGGCGGATAAACTTATTTTCGGGGGTAAGTATCAATCTAAACCTACCTCGCACCCCTAAACTAGAAATGTAGGGGCGCAGGTAGTTTGCGGCAAATCGAATGCTTTTACCGCTGTCATCTACAACTTGTACTGAGCTATAACGTCCATGGTAGTAATCCATGCATTCGTTGTAGCTCAAATTTAATCTAAAATAATATTCAATCATGATTTAATTTAAGGCTTTTTCAACCTTCTCAAATAAATCGTCGCTCAGCGTATCTAAATCAGCTAAACGCTGCAGTTGTGTTTTCATTGCTGCAGAACGTACTTTATCGTAACGTTTCCAAGACATAAAAGGCGTTAACATGCGTGATGCATTTTGCGGATTAATAGTATTGAGCTTAATGAGTAAATCACCAAGCAAAGCATAACCTTGACCATCTAGGCGATGAAATTGCGCGGTATTAAAGTGACTAAAACTGCCAATTAAAGCACGCACTCGGTTAGGGTTTGAAAAGTCAAAACAAGGATGTTCATACAGTGCTTTAATATTGTCAATTGCATCATCACCCGACTGCATGGCTTGCAGTGCAAACCATTTGTCCATTACTAATACGTCGTGTCGCCATTGGCTATCAAAATGTGCAAGCAAGGTGTCACTTAATGTATGCGACGCTTTTATAGCACCACTGAGCGCACCGAGCACATTGGTCATATTAGTTGAGCTTGCAGCTTCTTTTATAAATTCAGCCGCTGATAAACTGTCTGTTTTTGCTAGGTAATACAAACATTGTTGTTTTAATGAACGTATTGCCACAGCAGCCGCATTAACACTGCCATCGTCTTGAAGTGCTTGGTAACAATTAATAAATTCTTGTTCAAGGGTATCAGCTATTTGCTGTTCAAACTGCTGTGTAATAGTAAGAATGGCATCAACTGGGATCGTCTCAAACTCAGCTGCTAAGGTATCAAAGCTAGGGAGTTTTAACAGTTCAGCAAGTAATGCCAAGTCACCTGCTCTACTGGCTATTAATACCTGTAATGCTGCTATTATTTCATTACTTAATGGTTCAGGTTTTTTGCTTGCAATACCACGCTTAACCGCATTAATAAATAGCTGTTGCTGTGCATCCCAACGCGAAAAATCGCTACGCGCAAAGCGCATTATGTGCAATAGGTCTTGATCGTTACTGTGCTGCTTTAATATACACGGGGCTGAAAAGTCTTCCAATAAAACGGCAACAGGTTGCTCTGCTAGCTGATCAAAATTAAATGTTTGCGTTGCTTTAGTTACATCAAGCACATGATCAACGCTCTGACCTTTATATTGTAACGGTACACTTTCCCCCTTGCTATCTAACAACTCAATTGCAAAAGGAATATGCAAAGTATCGTTTTGTGGCTGATTAATTGGCGCAGCCTGCTCAATGGTAAGGCTAAACGTTTGCGTCTCGCTATGGTAACTTTGTTGTACATTTAAACGAGGAGTACCCGATTGGCTATACCAACGTTTAAATTGCTCTAAGTTAATATTAGATGCATCACTCATAGCACTTACAAAATCGTCACAGGTAACCGCTTGGCCATCGTAGCGTTCAAAGTAAAGTGTCATGCCCTTTTGAAAGTTAGTTTCACCAAGCAAGGTGTGCATCATACGTATAACTTCAGCACCTTTGTCGTATACAGTCACAGTGTAAAAGTTATTCATTTCAATTACTTTTTCTGGACGAATAGGATGCGCCATAGGCCCTGCATCTTCACTAAACTGGTGAGTACGCATTACTTTAACGGCATCAATACGGTTTAGCGCTCGCGAGCCCAAATCACTGCTAAATTCTTGATCTCTAAATACTGTTAAACCTTCTTTTAACGATAACTGAAACCAATCTCTACAGGTTACGCGGTTGCCGGTCCAGTTATGAAAGTATTCATGCCCAACAATAGATTCAATGGTGTGATAGTCTTTATCGGTAGCGGTTTCTTGATTTGCCAAAACGCACTTACTATTAAAAATATTAAGCCCTTTATTTTCCATCGCTCCCATGTTGAAAAAATCAACGGCAACAATCATATAAATATCAAGGTCATACTCTAAATTAAAGCGTGTTTCATCCCACTGCATCGCTTTTTTAAGTGAGCTCATTGCATGCGGTGTTTTTGACAAGTTACCTTTATCTACAAATAAGGCTAAATCGACATTCTTACCACTTTTTGTAGTATAGCTGTCATTTAATACATCAAAGTCACCCGCCACTAACGCAAATAAGTAACTTGGCTTCTTAAACGGATCTTGCCACTTAGCAAAATGACGACCGTCTTGCGTTTCACCGCTATCTACCATGTTGCCATTAGAGAGTAACTGCGGGTATTTTTTGTCTGCTATTATGGTTACATCGAATGTTGATAAAACATCTGGACGGTCCATATAGTAAGTTATTTTTCTAAAACCCTGCGCTTCACACTGAGTACAATAAGCCCCACCCGATAAATAAAGTCCTTCTAGAGAAGTATTTGTTTGCGGAGAAATTTCGGTCACTATACTAAGTTGGCAGTGATCTGGTAGGTTATTAATAATGAGTTGCTCACCCACTATTTTATAATCGCTAATATCATGAGTATCTATTGAAAGCGACACTAAGCGTAAATCAATGCCATCGAGTACTAAAGGTGCCGTTTTAGCGCCCACGCGGCTCAATGTAAGTAGCGCAGTGACTCTTGTTGTTAACGGCTGTAAATCAAAGTTAAGCTCGGTGTGGTTAATTAAAAAGTTTGGCGCTTGGTAGTCTTTTAAATATTGTGTTTGCGGTTTTTGTGTGGCAGTCATAAATACTCCAAAAAAAGCCTCTTTTATGTTTAAAAGAGGCTGTTTAAATTAAGCTGTCTGTTTAGGTTTAATACGTAATATTTTAATACCTAAATAAGCGTAAATAATTGCCAATACAGGGTTAATTAAATTAAAGAAAGCATACAGTGCATAGTCAAATGGATTGATCAGTAACACGCTTTGCATATATGCACCACAGGTATTCCATGGGATCAGCGGGCTAGTAATTGTGCCGCCATCTTCTAAGGTACGCGATAAATTAACCGGCTTTAAACCACGGTTTGCGTATTCTTCTTTAAACATCCGCCCCGGTACCACAATAGCAATATATTGATCCGCCGCAATGACGTTTGTACCAATACAAGTCGCTATAGTTGCAGTGATTAACGACCCTGTGCTTTTTGCGATTTTAAGAATACTCTTAACAAACACATCTAACAGTCCCGTTTTTTCCATAATAGCGCCAAACATCAGTGCCGTCATAATTAGCCAGGTTGTTGTAAGCATACCTGACATACCACCACCACTGAGGAGCGCATCCATATTGTCGTCTTGGGTACTAATACTAAAACCATCAAAAAAAGTGGTCCAAATTAATTTAAAGTAGCCTATTAGCTGGCCTTGGCTTATGTCTATTTGGCTGGCAATTAAATCAGATTGAAACAACACAGCCCACACAGCGCCAAGTACCGCGCCTATCGATATAGCAGGAAACGCTGGCATTTTGCGTATCGCAAGTACCAAAAGTACAATTAAAGGCACTAGCATTTCTAAACCAATATTAAAGTTTTGCTGCAAAATAGCAGTAATTTCATCAATACGCCCTGCTTCACTCGATGCAGTCGCGTTAAACCCCATAAATATAAAGATTATTAAGGCAATTACAAAGCTCGGTACTGTAGTCCATAGCATATGCTGAATATGTTCAAATAAATCTGCCCCCACAACCGCAGGCGCTAAATTAGTAGTCTCTGATAGTGGACTAAGCTTATCGCCAAAATACGCGCCCGATATAACCGCACCAGCCGTTACTGTTTGCTCTAATCCTAAGCCTGTAGCAACGCCTAATAAAGCCACACCTATTGTAGCCGCTGTGGTCCACGAACTACCAATGCTCATTGCTACAATGCCACAAATTAAACAACTAGCTGCATAAAACCAACTCGGATTAATAACCTGTAAGCCATAGTAAATTAGCGTAGGTACTGTGCCCGAAAGCAACCAAGTGCCTATTAACGCACCTACCATAAGTAAAATTAAGATAGCGCCTAGCGATAAGGTGATCCCTTCAATCATCGCATCTTCTAGTTTTTTCCAATTGTAGCCATTTTTTAGACCTATTAATGCTGCTGCAAAAGTAGCAAATAACAAAGCTATTTGATTTGGCCCAGAAGAGGAATTATCACCAAATAGATAAACAGCCGCACCAAGTAAACAAATGAGAACTGAGATTGGAATGAGTGCATCAAAAAACGAGGCGGGTTTTATTGGTTTTTCTTCTAATGACTTCAAGATAAAGACTCCTACACACATCTAATGCATGTTAATTATTCTTCTTAGCACATACAGCGCATTAATCGAGCAACATTGATCTAGCTCAACTTTGTGTAATCAGCGATTATAACAATCTTGTAAATTATGGGTAGCAAAAAAGGCGCAATTGCGCCTTTTTTTATAGAGGTAAACCAATTATTACTTTTTGGCTATACGCCCGTATTTAATATAGTCTTGAGTGATCAGGGCTGCTTCCTCTAAAAATGGATCCAGCTTTTCAATTACTTCCGGCACATCATCTAGGTTTTCGATTGGTTTTTCACCTAAACGCGCTAAACGCTCATTAGTACGCACTAAAGCGCGTGCTTCATTTTCATCTTTTTCTTTAATACGCTGAGCTTCTACTAACGAAATAGTTTTGCGGTCTTTCTCTTCGTTGTAGCGAGTAATGTCTTCAAATACATAATTAAACTCTGGCTCTGACTGAATACGCTGCGCATGTTGCTTATCTAAATACGTAATAATCGGTTTTAAGTCACCCATTTCTTGGTATCTAGCGCGTACTATGCTATCCCACGGCAGTGCATTATCTTGTTTGCTTTCTCCCCACTCTGCGGGATCAATTGCAGATGGAAACGAAATATCAGGAATAACGCCTTTGTGTTGTGTGCTACCACCATTTATGCGGTAAAACTTAGCAATTGTATACTGCACACTGCCAAGCTCGTTGTCGTACAGGTCGTACGCTCGCCCTAAGCCTTTGTGCTGTTGTACAGTGCCTTTACCAAAGGTTTGCTCGCCAATCACAATACCGCGACCATAATCTTGTATCGCTGCTGCAAAAATTTCAGAAGCAGATGCACTGTATCTGTCTACTAGAACAGTTAACGGGCCATCGTAGTACGTAATACCATCGCGGTCTTTCTGCTCTTCAATACGATTATTAAGAGTGTGAATTTGTACCACAGGACCTTGGTCGAAAAACAATCCAGAAAGCTGTGTTGCCTCGTATAAAGAACCACCACCATTTTGACGTAAATCTATAATAACACCGTCTACTTTAGCTTCTTTTAGTTTAGCTAGTTCAACTTTTACATCTTGCGACAAGTTATTATAAAAGCCAGGTATTTCAATAACGCCTATTTTACTCGTTAAATCGGAATACTGTGCTTCAAACACTTCAGATTTGGCTGCTCTGTCTTCTAGGCGTATTTTATCTCGGGTTATTTCAACTATTTTAGGCGTACCGTGCGCATCAGCGCCTTTTAGATACTGTAAACGTACTTTTGTACCTTTAGGGCCTTTAATTAAATCAACCACGTCATCTAAGCGCCAACCTATCACATCAACAAACTCTTTACCGTCTTGGGCAACGCCAATAATGCGGTCATCGGCTTTAATTTGTTGTGATTTATCGGCAGGACCACCCGGTACTAAACTGCGAATAACGGTATAGTCTTCGTCTGGGCTTAATACTGCACCTATGCCTTCAAGCTCTAGGTCCATATCCATTTTAAATTGCTCTGCACGGCGCGGCGATAAATAAGAGGTATGCGCCTCTATACTGCGTGCAAGCGAATTCATTACTATTTGAAAGGCATCTTCAGATTTTGATTGTACTAAACGCTTTTGTGCATTTTTATAGCGCTTTACAAGTACATCCTTTATACCTTCCCAATCTTTACCGGTCATTTTTAAGCGTAGTGCGTCATATTTAACGCGCTCACGCCATATTTCATCAAGTTCGTCTTGGGTGGTTACCCAATCAGCATCTTCTCGATCAAAAAAGTATTCATCTTGTTTATCAAACGTCATCTCATTTTCAAGTAATGAAAGCGAGTAATCATAACGCTCAAAGCGACGTTTAAGGCTTAGGTTAAAAATATCAAACGTAAAGCCCAACTTGCCGGTTACCAATGCGTTATCAAAGCCATTACGATATTGCTCAAATGACGCAATATCGCTGGCTAAGAATACACTTTTATTAAAATCAAGGGATTCGATATAACGATCGTACACTTTACTTGAAAGCTCATCGTTAAATCGAACCGGTGTATAGTGTGAACGAGTAAATAAGTTAACCACTCGTTTGCTGGCTGTAGCATGTTGACTTTCTTGCTTGAGCAACGGTAAGTCTTTTAACGTAACGGCTTCAACGGCAGCAAATAATGAACCTGAAAACAGGGCAGCAACTAACGGAATGAGCGTAAACTTTTTACTCATACACAACTCCTTAATTTATTTTCAGCTTAAATAATGTATAAGCTGTCAGCTTTGGTTTTAACTTGCATACCAGTCACTAATTCAACATGAACGTCGTCTTTGTTCACTTCAGTGATTATTGCATTAACAAGTGCTTGGCCAAGTTTAACCTTAACCTTATTATTAACCTTGACCTCACTTGCTGGTAAAGGTTCAATTTTTCCTGAACGCTTAACCGGTGCGGCTTTAGCTGTTTTATCTGCTGAAGTAGCATTTTTAGCGGCATGAGCAGGTTTCTTTTTGAAAGATTTTGCATCTGCATCTGGACGCGGACGTTGCTGCTTTTTGCGTTTAGCCATTTTCGCGCGGCTTTCTTCCAATGCTTTTTGTGCATGGTCGATATGCTCTTGCTCAACTTTTTCAGCTTGATTACCATCAAGATCAATACGAAACTCTGACTTAGTCACAGCTTCTAAATAACGCCAGTTAGACGTGTATTTTCTAAGCGCTTGGCGCACTTGAGTCTTGCTTACTTTTTCAGACCCTTCAATACGCTCAGCAATATCTTTAAAAATACCGACTTTAAGCGGTTTGATACCGTCTTTTTGTTTAAAACACTGCGGGAATTCTTGATATAAAAATTCCAACACTTCGTTCATATCTTTTAGCTTGTTTGTGGTTTCCATTTTAGAACCTATTTTTCACATCTTTTCATCAAGGGACGAATCAACATAGTGTATTACCCAGTCGACCAATTCTTCGAAGTCGGCCTCAATTACAGCCATATCACCACGAAGGTGTTCCCAAATACCATTAATTGTTTCATCGATAAATTCACACTCGGCTTCGTCTGGTAGACGATCCCAAGCAATATGAATCAAATCATTGAGCGTTTCCGCTACATGTTCTTCATCGCCTTCCCAATCGCCCACATCTTGTACGGCAAAAAGGTAGTCTTGAACATTTAGCAAGTCTTTCATTATAGGCTTGCCTCTAAGCATTTTACTAATGCTTCAAGACCCGCTTGATCGTCAGTATCAAATCGGCTAATACTTGGGCTATCTATATCAAGTACAGCAAATACTTTACCAGCTTTCATAATAGGTACAACTACTTCAGAATTTGACGCTGCATCACAGGCTATATGCCCATCAAAAGCGTGAACATCTTCTATTAATTGTGTTTGTCCGGTTGCAGCGGCGGTTCCACATACACCCTTTCCTACCGGAATTCGAATGCAAGCTGGGTTACCTTGAAACGGACCAAGCACTAATTCGGTAGGTGAATCCATAAAATAAAAGCCCGCCCAATTTACATCATCTAATGAAGTAAATAACAGCGCGCTTATATTTGCCATATTAGCAATTACATTCGATTCACCGCCTATCAGCGATTGCGTTTGCTTAACTAATGACTGGTAAAAATCGTGCTTTTGCATACCAAACTACTTCTTATTAAACATACAGTAGCTAAAGGTACTCTTTGTCGTGAAAAATTGAAACCTTTTGCGGCTAAAAAAAAGGAAAATGCACGCTTTATCAGCATGCTTGCTTAATAATGCTACGATTATTTTTTTGCGGTTTTACGCAGCCCAAACAAAAACAGCCCTGCAGCAAACCCAGACATCACACTATTTATTAAAAATATCTCGCCCGTAGTAGCACTAAGTAAGTAACTAAAAATAGCGCCGCCTAATAAACCAAGCGTTAAAACCCCTGAATAATTTACTTTAGCGTACTTAAACATAAGTAAGTAACCTGGCACTACAAATGCGGCCATTGTTAACCCTACAATGTGTGCGTTTGCTATTGCCGTCATCAATAATTGAAAAAATACAGATAAAAAGTCGCCACTCATAGCAAGGCCATAATAAACACCCAACATACCACCAATAATAATTGGGGAGAGTAATGAAAGCCCGACACTTTTTGCAAGTTGATGTTTCATCGTAAAATCCTTAAATATACAAACATAAGCCTCATAATATAAGCATGCCCTAAGCGGAGTCGCTTATAAATAGAGACTATGGTCGTAATTTAAACTTGCAAAACAAACGCATTATTTTATATGAGGCACAAAAAAGCCCGCTAATTAAGCGGGCTGTTTTGTTATATGGTGGAGAAATAGGGATTTGAACCCTAGATGGGCTATAAACCCATGCCGGTTTTCAAGACCGGTGCATTCGACCACTCTGCCATCTCTCCGATACTGCTATAGTTAAAAATAAGAGTGTATTTTTAACTATTTTAAATAAATGCTTATTATTGATTTTAAAAACCAAAACACCATTTATTTATTAAATAAGTGGTGGAGAGATAGGGATTTGAACCCTAGATGGGCTATAAACCCATGCCGGTTTTCAAGACCGGTGCATTCGACCACTCTGCCATCTCTCCGCACGGCCTGAATAATAGGGAAAGCGCAGAGGTTTGTGAAGCTTTATTTTAAATTAATTGTTTAAGTGATTAAAAAACAACTAATTTGTTTAAAGTTAAAGCAAAAGTGGCCTGCATTAATTGTAATTGAACTTTTATTTAAATATTTCACTCTATTGAACTACAAAGGTTTGCCCAAACATATAAGAGTTGTTAATCTAAATTTAGTTAAATTATCGGAACTACTCAGTTTCAACCACAGGAGCTCTACAATGGCGTTTAATCAATCGTACAATACCGCTAAACCGGTAATGTCTACCATTGAAACAAACAAGGTGCTTAAAAACACCTACCTATTACTTGCTATGACACTCGCATTTAGCGCTGTTACAGCGGGTATTTCAATGGCACTACAGTTACCATACTTTATGGGATTAGTGTTCACACTTGTCTCGTTCGGCTTATTATTTGTAGTAAATAAAAAAGCAGAAACTGCATCTGGTGTATTTTGGGTATTTGCTTTTACCGGCTTAATGGGCGCAGGCCTTGGCCCAATGCTTAACCACTATGCAGAAATGCCTAATGGCCCTATGCTAATTATGCAAGCGCTGGGCTCTACCGCGCTGATATTTTTTGGTTTATCGGCTTATGCACTTAACACTAAAAAAGACTTCTCATTTATGGGTGGCTTTTTAACGGTTGGTTTAATCGTAGTTATTGTGGCAAGCATTGTTAATATTTTCATCGGTAGTTCACTGATGTTTATGGTACTTAATGCTGCTGTAGTATTAATTATGTCTGGTTTAATTTTATTTGATACCAGCCGTATTATTAACGGTGGCGAAACAAATTATATTCGCGCAACTGTGTCACTTTACCTAAGTGTATATAACTTATTTACTTCATTACTTGCTCTGCTTGGCGCAAATAATGACTAATTAAAAAGTTCTGTTAAAATAGCCCCTTAATTGGGGCTTTTTTTTGGAATAATTTTGTCGCGTTTCGTCTTGTCTTTACATACTCCACCCTCTGATCACGATACTACGCAGCGTTTAGTTAAATTTGCGCACGCTTGCTTAGCGCAAGGACACACCATAGACGCTATATTTTTATATCAGCAAGGGGTTTATCATGCTTCAAACCACTTTGATCTTCCCACTGATGAGCTACAAATTCCGATGTTGTGGCAGCAATTAGCAGATCAAAAAATTAATTTAATGTTATGTGTAACCGCCGCTGAAAAACGTGGTTTAGACATTAAACACACCAATGTGTTTAATGTTGCTGGGCTTGCTGAATTTGCCATGCTTGCTAGTGATGCCGACAAATGGATACAGTTTAAATGATTAACGTACTCGTAATGAGCCAATGCAGTCCTTTTGATGACTTGCATATTCGCGACGCCCTAGACATGACCCTCATATTTGCAGCTGTCGATCAGAATATCAGTTGGCTATTTAGTGGCCCAGCTGTACTGGCACTAAAAAAGCAACAACAACCAAATATGCTTGGTATAAAAGATTTTTTTAAAAACATTAAAACATTGGAAATTTATGACGTTGAAAATATTTACGTCTGCGAAAAGTCACTACTCGATTATGGCTTAAACAAAAATGATTTATTGTTAGATGTGCAAGCACTAAACTTTGATCAGCAAAAAGCGCTAATTAAAACCCAGCAACATGTGGTGAACCTATGAGTAACCTACAAACTAATGCTTTGAGCACCTTACATATATTTTCTAAACCACTTAGCTACTACAGCGCCAATCGATTAGAAAACCTAATTCAAGCAACTGATATTGTACTTCTGGTTGGTGATGCCTGTTATGCAGCAAAGCAGTATCGACAATTTGCCGAATCATTGTTTATTTTAGCGCCTGATGCGAGTGCTCGCGCTATAAAGCTAAATAATAACGATAAAGTAATTAGCTATGACGAATTTGTAACCCTTAGCTTATCAACCAATCAATCTATTACCTGGTAACTTATGCTTGAAATTAACAACCAACAGCTTGAAACAGACAAACAAGGTTATTTACTTGACCATACTTTATGGTCAAAAGAATTAGCGCCCATTATTGCACAGCAAGAAAACATTAGTTTAACTGAGCAGCATTGGGAAGTTATTAACTTTGTTCGCAACTTTTACCTAGAATACAACACCAGCCCCGCTATTAGAATGCTGGTAAAAGCCATGGCTAAAGCACTCGGTGAAGATAAAGGTAATAGCCTATATTTATATAAATTATTTCCTAAAGGCCCGGCAAAACAAGCGACTAAAATTGCCGGCTTACCAAAACCTGCCAGGTGCATATAATGAATAATAAGTCAGCTAATAAGCAAGAGTACACAGCTAAACCCAAACGTAATACTGGCAGAACCTATTCTCGCAGCACGCTAAAAAGCGTTGCTTCAAAAAGAGAAATAAAACCAGCAATAGCTTCACAAGATATAAAAATAGTCTTATTTAATAAGCCTTTCGACGTTTTGTGCCAATTTACTGATGATGCCAACAGAAAAACCCTTGCTGAATTTATTCCTATAAAAGAAGTTTACGCTGCAGGCAGACTCGACAGAGACAGTGAAGGTTTATTACTGCTCACCAATTGCGGTAAATTACAAAACACCCTAACCGCACCGGGTAAAAAAACCAGTAAAACTTATTGGGTTCAGGTAGAAGGTGAGCCGAGCTCAGAGTCAATTGCTGCACTATGCACAGGCGTAGAATTAAAAGATGGCCTTACATTACCCGCTAAAGTGAGTATCATCAGTGAACCAACGCTGTGGGCGCGAAACCCGCCAGTAAGAGAGCGAAAACTAATACCTACAACTTGGCTCAGCATAACAATAAGTGAAGGGCGTAACCGCCAAGTTAGACGCATGACAGCACATATTGGCCACCCTACTTTGCGCTTAATTCGCTATAGTATTGGTAAATATACCCTAGATGGTATTAATAACGGCGAGTATGAAGTACGCGAAGGTAACCGTGCATAAGCCGTATGCAACCGTGGTGGCAATTGTAAAAAACGAAATCCTGGCACAAGCCGCAAGCAGAGAGTTATTAGAGGAAACTGGCTTAGCACTGTACCCAGAAGAATTTTTAGGCTTTTAAAACTTACATGCTACAAATGGGACTTATAATTTTTCTTTTTTTACAGCCGACAACTGTATTACAATCCCAATACCGCTTGAGCCCGATATTACCTCTGCCGGTTAGTATAGCTTTTAGAAAATTAAAACAATGCATCTACGCAGTTCTCTTGTTTTAAAGTGTATAAACGACAGCCTAACACGACGATTAATTAACATACTGAACTAAGCGCAATACAATTCCGCCCTTGATCTTTTGCATAATAAAGGGCGCTATCGGCTGCTTTAATAAAATCTACATAATCATTACATACATGCTCATCTATCGTGTTTATTCCCATACTTAACGACAACAAACCAGTAAAACTGTCTTCATGAATTATAGCTAATTTTTCAATCGCTTTTTGAATTTGTTCAGCCACAAAGAGCGCTCCTTGTTTATCTGTTTGGGGTAGTAATACTACAAACTCTTCGCCCCCATAACGGGCAACAAAATCTTCTGGGCGACTCACTGTATCGGCAAGTTTCTGTGCAACAGCGTATAAGCATTCATCACCCGCTAAATGACCGTAACGATCATTAAATTGTTTAAAGTTATCAATATCAATTAAAATAATAGATAGCTGACCACTAAGGTTATTTACTCGCTCAAATTCATCGGCTAACTTTTCATCAAAACGACGCCTGTTAGCTATTTTAGTTAACGAGTCTAAAAAGGCCATATCACGCAAAATATCTTGGGCTTTTATACGCTCCGTTGCGTCGTTAAAAACAGCAATAAACTCATTACCAATGCTTATACCTGAAATTTGCATTGTTACTTGCTCACCATTTTTACATACTATTTGGTAGTCATTTGCTTGGATGTCGTTATTTTTTTTTTCGGCTTGAGCGATCGAATGCTCCCACAAGGTTTGTGCTGACTGCCTATAGTTTAAATCTGGGTACGCATTTACCCACCAAATGTCCAAATTGGGGACATCTTCTATGCTGTAACCAAAAACATCAATAAATCGCTGATTAACTTTTAAAATATCACCTGTGTCACTACACACATTACATATAGGCATAGGTAAAATAGTAAATAACTTTGCATAATGGCTCAACTCATGTTTTCGCATTGGATGATGGGTACTATTGGTTATATAGTTTTGTTGTGTATCACTGTACTCATTTGCTAGTTTAGCATTCATAATGGCGACAAAGTGCCATTCAAGCCACCATTTTTCTAAGCGTGTTAATATCGCTTTTTGTGCTTGATTATTTAAACTAAGCGATTGCTCTGTAAGCCTAAATAGCTCAGATATAGGATGTGGATCTTGATATGAATAAGGTGGTGTAACTTTAATTATTTGATTAAAAAGGTAGTAAGCCGATTTTTTTAAATCGGTTGATGTACTGGCAAGCAAATCTTTAAAATCAACGTCGTTTGATGCACTGATAATAAAAGATTTAATCCTGTCGACATGTGACGCATAATTCATATATTCATTCCTTTGACTATATTTATAATAATTGTAATTACTATGTAATATTAAACCTTGGCAAATACACAATAACTAACAATGTAAATATAGCACTAAGCTACTACTCAAAGCTATAAGCCATAATACTCTTAAAACTTAACATACTTTTTTATATAATTTACTTTCGTTTTACCTTACGTTCTAACTGCTAAATAAGTTTAGTCTAAATAAAAAATAATCACAAAAGCGCTGCATTACGGCTAAGCCTCTTTAAGCGCTGCTTAAATACATGCTATAATCGCGGCCTTTCCAAGATGTTATTAATAACAGTAATCTGTATAAGCG
Organism: Pseudoalteromonas sp. 120-MNA-CIBAN-0494; assembly: GCF_040308885.1. NCBI lineage: Bacteria > Pseudomonadati > Pseudomonadota > Gammaproteobacteria > Alteromonadales > Pseudoalteromonadaceae > Pseudoalteromonas > Pseudoalteromonas sp. 120-MNA-CIBAN-0494. The sequence goes on along the minus strand of NZ_JBEOOE010000003.1, from coordinate 50,333 downwards.
AAATTATTCATGAGCGAAAATAGTCACATTAAAGTCATCGTAGGTATGTCCGGCGGTGTTGATTCTTCTGTATCTGCATATTTGTTAAAGCAACAAGGCTATCAGGTAGAAGGCCTGTTTATGAAGAACTGGGAAGAAGACGACAATGATGAATATTGCGCCGCAGCTGATGATTTAAAAGACGCGCAAGCAGTTTGCGATAAACTCGGTATTGAACTGCATACAGTTAACTTTGCCGCTGAGTATTGGGATAACGTATTTGAGTACTTTTTAGCTGAATACAAAGCAGGTCGTACACCTAACCCAGATATAATGTGCAATAAAGAAATTAAATTTAAAGCCTTTTTAGAATTTGCGGCCCAAGCATTAGGCGCCGACTTTATTGCCACCGGTCACTATGTACGCCGCGAACTACGCGATGACAAATACGTTATGTGCCGCGGGTTAGATGATAATAAAGATCAAAGCTACTTTTTATACACGCTTAGCCACGAACATATTGGCCAAACATTATTCCCTGTTGGCGATATTGCTAAGCCAGAAGTACGCCGCATAGCTGAAGAGCAAGACCTAATTACTCACGATAAAAAAGACAGCACAGGTATATGTTTTATTGGTGAGCGCAAATTTAAAGACTTTTTACAAAAGTTTTTACCTGCCCAACCTGGTGTTATCGAAGACACTGATGGTAACAATGTAGGCGAGCACGAAGGATTAATGTATCACACCCTAGGTCAACGCAAAGGCTTGCTAATTGGTGGTATGAAAGAAGGCTCAGGAGAGCCATGGTATGTAGTAGATAAAGACCTTGAGCGAAATGTACTTATTGTTGGCCAAGGTAAAGATCACCCTCGCCTATACAGTAATGGCCTTAATGCTAACCAATTGCACTGGGTTGACCGTATTGGCCCTAAAGGCACTACTCGCTGCACAGTTAAAACCCGTTACCGCCAAGAAGACTTAAGCTGTACGCTACTTGTAGGCGAAGACGGCATGGCACGCGTATTATTCGACGAGCCACAAAAAGCCGTTACTCCAGGTCAATCTGCCGTATTTTATGCAGAAGATGTGTGTTTAGGTGGTGGTATTATTGATTCGGTGATCAAATAATGAATCAACACCAAGTCATGGCGCTTGCCGCCATGTGCCAAGTTGCTAAACAAGTTCAAAAAGTTGCTCAGTACGGCAATAATAATGAACACGATTTAGAAATACTACTTTCGAGTATTATTCAAACCTCGCCGGCATCGCCAGAGGATGTATACCAAGGCACAGATAACCTACGCGATGGCTACAAAACATTATTGGCACAGCTAAGTGCTGGCGCGCAAAAAGATGTTGAAATTGTAAAATACGTCGGTGGTTTAATGCAGCTAGAACGTGCCTTGAGTGCAAACGACAAAAGCTTAAACGAATTAGGTAAACGTATTGATGACATTCATCGACGTTTAGATCATTTTGCTATAACCGACGAGAGCGTTGTCGCCGGTTTAGCGGATATATACTCAACGGTGCTAAGCCCCCTTGGGCACCGTATACAGGTTTATGGTAAACCTGAGTTACTAAAGCAGCAGCTCACTCAAAATAAAATCCGCGCATTATTATTAGCCGGTATTAGAAGTGCAGTTTTATGGCGACAAATGGGCGGTAAACGCCGTCACTTTTTCTTTGCAAAAAGAAAAATAATCGCCATTGCTAAAGCAAAAATTTAATTATCGTTCAAACTAAAATTTAGGAGTTATTATGGAGCTTTCAGCGTTAACGGCTATCTCTCCAGTGGATGGTCGCTACGGCAGCAAAACCACTGAACTACGCAGTATTTTCAGCGAATTTGGCCTAATCAAATACCGCGTAACCGTTGAAGTGCGTTGGTTGCAAGCGTTAGCTGCAGCGAGCGATATTAAAGAAGTCCCTGCATTTAGCGAACAAGCTAATGCATTACTAAACGCCATTGTTGATAACTTCAGCGAAGCTGATGCACAGCGCGTTAAAGATATTGAACGCACAACAAATCACGACGTTAAAGCGGTTGAATACCTTCTAAAAGAAAAAGTAGCCGATAACGCAGAACTACATGCAATTAACGAATTTATTCATTTTGCATGTACCTCTGAAGACATTAACAACCTATCTCATGGTTTAATGCTAACTGAAGCACGCAATAATGTATTACTACCATATTGCGATCAGTTACTTAGCGCAATTAAAGAAAAAGCGATTGAGTACAAAACAATCCCTATGATGACACGTACGCACGGACAACCTGCTACACCGTCTACTATGGGTAAAGAGTTTGCTAACGTTTACATGCGCTTAAAACGTCAACGCGACCAAATTGCACAAGTAGAAATGCTAGGTAAAGTTAACGGTGCTGTAGGTAACTACAACGCTCACCTTAGTGCATACCCAGATTACGATTGGCACACACATGCAGACAAATTTGTATCAAGCCTAGGTTTAACTCTAAACCCGTTTACTACACAAATTGAACCGCATGACTACATTGCTGAGCTTTTTGATGCTATTGCCCGTTTTAACACAATACTGCTCGATTTTGATCGTGACATGTGGGGTTACATTGCCCTTAATCACTTTAAGCAAAAAACCATTGCTGGCGAAATTGGCTCATCAACAATGCCACATAAAGTTAACCCTATTGATTTTGAAAACTCAGAAGGTAACTTAGGTTTAGCAAATGCTATTTTTTCTCACCTTGCACAAAAGCTGCCTGTTTCTCGCTGGCAACGTGATCTTACCGACTCAACGGTATTACGTAACTTAGGTGTAGGTATGGGTTATGCACTTATTGCATACCAATCAACACTTAAAGGTGTAAGTAAGCTTGAAGTAAACGAGCAACGTTTATTAGAAGAGCTTGATCAAAACTGGGAACTGCTAGCAGAGCCAATTCAAACAGTTATGCGTAAGTACGGTATCGAAAAGCCATACGAAAAGCTTAAAGACTTAACCCGTGGCAAACGTGTAAACCAAGAAATAATGGCAGACTTCATCGATGGTTTAGACCTTCCTGAACACGCTAAAGTAGAAATGAAAAAACTAACACCTGCTAATTATATTGGCCGCGCTGTTGAGTTTATTGATGATTTAGTTTAATAACTAAACTAAAATCAATGAAAAAGCGAAAGGTCTCCTTTCGCTTTTTTTGTTTTAATACCACTTGCACTAATTTGTAGGGCCACTGTATGTATCAATTAAAAATAAATGACTTATCAGAGCAAGAGTTTTTAACTCAGTTCTGGCAAAAAAAACCACTCTTAATTAAACAAGGTTTTAGTAATTTTCAGGACCCGCTTGATGCGAATGAACTTGCAGGCCTTGCAATGGAAGACAGCATAGAGTCGCGTATTGTTACTAATCATAATAATGAATGGCAATCGCACCAAGGGCCGTTTGAAGACTTTGAACAGCTTACAGAGCAACACTCTACTTTATTAGTACAAGCGGTTGATCATTGGCATAACGATGCAGCACAGCTGCTAGAGCCGTTTCGATTTATCCCAAACTGGCGCATAGATGATTTAATGATCAGCTATTCAACGCCTGGCGGTGGTGTTGGCCCGCATTTAGATCAATACGATGTATTTATTATTCAAGGTGAAGGCAAACGCCATTGGCGAGTAGGCCTACCAGATCCTAGCCTTAAACAATTCACCCAAAATAAAACATTATTGCAAGTAGAAGCGTTTACTGCGGTTATTGATTGTATTTTAGAACCCGGCGATATTTTATATATTCCACCAGGTTGCCCGCACGAAGGTTATGCCGTAGAAAACGCCCTTAATTATTCGGTGGGTTTTAGAGCGCCAAATCAACAAGATTTACTCTCTAGCTTTGCCGATCATATTATTGATACCGAAAGCGGACAAAAGCGTTACACCGACCACAACCTTACATTAAGAGAGTCTAAGGGCGAGCTGAGCGATACTGAGGTTGATAAAGTAAAAGTGCTAATGCAGGCATTACTAAACGACCACACCTTATTTAAACAATGGCTTGGCACAACTTTAAGCCAACCAAAGCACGATATGGACTTAATGCCTGTTGAGCAACCGTTTAATGCGGCGCAAATAGCCGATGCAATAATCAGTGACGACATAAGCTTTGAACGCCTAGGTGGAACGCGTGCTATATATCAGCAAACAGCTGATGAATTATTAGTAAGTGTTAACGGAGAAAACTACTCTGTACCAAATAGTGACTTGAATGCTGTTAAGTTACTTACTGATTTTACAGGTTTTAATGCGCAACAGCTAAAAAACACGGCCCCAAGCCTAGTTTTTATTGAAATATTCACTACACTAATTAATGAGGGTATTTGGTTCAATTAGAGGTGTATTATGGACTACCGGGTAGAACAGGTCGATTGGCACAGCCAAAAAGCGCTACTGCAGCAAATAAGAGAGCGTGTATTTGTTTATGAGTTACATATTCCTAAACATATTGAATTTGACAACCTAGACCCACTTGCCCAACATATTCTTGTCACCTGTATTACCAACGACACACAGTCTCCTGTAGCCACAGGCAGGCTGTGTAGCGATGGCCTTATAGGCCGTATAGCTGTATTACCCGCCCACCGCAATCGCAATGTTTACAAATCCCTACTTAACTTTATTGTTGCACTTGCTGCAGAGCAAAATATTGAAGTACTGAGTATTAACTGCATTTTAGAAGAAGTTGAATTATTTAAACAAAATGGCTTTAGCCAACAAGGCAATGTATTCATGGAGGCTGGCATTGCAAAGCTACGAATGCAATGCCCTGTTACCAGCTTTGAAACTCGTCCATTTACGTTAACGCATTAAAAAGCGAGCTACAATAAACAAAGTAGCTCGCTTTTTTAATTTGTTATACAAACATATTAAACTTATTTAGGCTCGTTAGCCCACAGTTGTTCATTTTCGTGCATTTCGTATAAACCATGGGCACGATTGATCAGTAAATTGGCAAAATCAACCTTGGTTTTATCACTCGCCCCTGTTTGCATTATTTGATCAGCTTTTAACTGCCATTGCAGTGAAAAATAACGTATTGCATCGCGAGCATCTTTTGCAGCACTCACTTCAGCATGATCAGTTGGTAAACGACCGGTAATTACCCAATAGTTTTTACCGTTTTGCGCCTTAAATTTCCATAGAGCACAAAATGGGGCTAAAAAACGACTGTCTTTTTCAATCAACGTTTTAGGCATAATGCCTTTTTCAGCTAAATGCTTTTGTGCGTTTTGAAAGCATTCACGCTGCCATAATATATTTTGCTGCTCTACTTGAGCTTGTTCTTGTGCTGTTAACGGTTTTTTTTCTTGTTGTGTCATTATTAATAACCTTTTACTTCTTTTTTAACACTTTAAGGGCTTAACAAATAAGGTGCAAGTACAAAAATAGTATTTTTTAGCCTAAAACCCGCTGTTTGCCTGGTTTTTAGCCAAATTTATAAGCTTTACTTAACTATTTTAATATTATGATCGAATGAGCCCACATCCCCCGGAAATACCACCGGCGACTCAATCCCTTCTTTATTAATGGCTGCAACACCAAAATAGTAATTATCAATTACTACATTGTTAAGTATAGCTTGAGTAACCTTACCCACGGTTTTACTAAACTGCCATTGTGGCTCGCTGGTATAACGCCAATAAATACGATAACCGGTTATATTATTGTCTTTAGATGCCTGCCACGACAAACGCGTATTAGCCGTTACCGCACCCGCGATTTTCACGTCTTTAGGAGGAGCTGGTGCCCACGCCATCGACGCTAAACTTACAGCATTAAGTGCGGTTAATTTGGCCGCATAGTCAAAATCAACGCCTTTGATCGTATCGCCATATTCAATGCCGTTTTCAGTGCGTAAGTCTTGATGCTGGCGATCGTAATGCTCGTTTGTTTCCATAATGCGCACTGCAGCAAAGCCCGCGTCATTAAAGGGTCTATGGTGCCCGCCTCTACCAAATCGGTCTAACCGGTAAACTAGCATAGTATTTAAATTAGCAATGTATCTGTCGGCAATGGTATCTATGTAACGCGCCAAGTTACGACTAGCTGAGTCAACCTCGCCCCCCGTAAAGCGCCGCGTTCGTGCTTGCTCTTTAGTTTCTATTACGCGCGTACCTTCAGAAAATATCCGCGCTGTGGTGTTATCGGTTACGCCATTAACCCCGGTAATATTGCCTATCATGTCGTTGTTTAGTACTGCGTGTACTTGCCAGTCGTGTTTTTGCGCATAAGCGGTTAAAATTTTACCACCAAATAAACCCTGCTCCTCGCCCGACAGCGCCGCGTACACCACAGAGCCATTAAATTTATGTTTACTCAATACGCGCGCCGCCTCTATTACGCCCGCCACACCAGAGGCGTTATCGTTAGCCCCCGGCGAGTTACTAGTAAAATCCATCACATCGCTTACGCGTGAGTCTATATCGCCCGACATTATTACCATACGGTTAGGCTCGCTTATACCGCGCTGAATAGCGACAATATTAACCACTTCGGTTGCATCAGGAATTCGTTTTTCGCCCGATATAGTGTCTTTTACTTCAATAATCTCTAGGCATCCGCCGCATTGTGCTGATATTTTTTCGAACTCTTGTTTTATCCAGCGCCTTGCTGCACCAATGCCACGGGTTTCCGATTTAGTGTCTGATAATGTATGGCGCGTACCAAAATCCACCAGCGTTTGAATATCGCCACCAATACGCTGCGCTGAAATATCACCGGCTATAGCATGCAATTTTTGTTGATCAGTGTATTTAATCTCGCCCGCTGCCAATGCTTGCGAAGTTAAACCCACAAAACAAGCAGCTGTAAGGGTACTCACGCTAAGTAATTTTGTTGTTATTTTAAAAGGTGTTTTAAGCATTTATAGCTCCTTATTTTTATTATAATCACCATTACGCAAGTAAGCTTATTGCGCAATACTTTTGCGGTAGGCACCACAAAAAAGTAAGCTAGAGTACAGGTTAAAGGTTTAATTAAGCCAAATAATTAGCAACTACAATATTTAGTAATATAGTTATTTTATTTATGCCACACTAGGGTTTTTATTTATTAAAAACTTTATGCGCCAATTAAAAAACGATACCAAGCTCAGTAATCAAATCTATCATGCCGACAGTAAGTTTGGTCCGGTACGCGTTTATCAAAATGAAGATTATAGATGGCTCACTTTTAATAACGATCCGCCGCTAGGCTCTACCCTTCAAGGAGTAATGAGCAAAGCCCGGCCTGAACTATTATGTGTACCAATATATCAAAGCATGTTGTTATTTTTATTAGCCCCGGTTAGTGAGCTACGTATTTTAAATTTGGGCTTAGGCACTGCAGCAATAGAGCGCGCACTTAAACACATTGAATCTAGCCGCCGTAATTTAATTGATACGTTTGAAAGTGTAGAAATAAACCCTGATGTTATAAGTATCGCTAAGCAATTTTTTAAATTACCCAGTGATCATACTGTGCACCAGCAATGTGCTCAGCAATTTATTAGTCAATGCACTCAACAATACGACCTAATTTACATAGATATATTTAGTGGCGAGCACCACCAAACGTTTATTCAAAGCGAGTCGTTTTGGCACGCCATTAACCACTGCATTAATAAAAGCGGCCAGGCAATTATTAACCTAAATCCTAAAACAGGGCAAGAATTACAAACCACTTTAGTATTGTTACGCCATTACTTTAACTGTATTGCACTTATAGAGTTTTTTGAATACAAAAACATTGTACTTATACTAAGTAACCTTTCGTTAAAGCATATAACGGTAGAGGCAATACAAGCCTCAACAGTAATGCAAAGCATAGCGCCAAACTTGCATAGCAATATAAATACTATTTACCATATAGAAGCAAAATAAAACTTAATGGGGCTGTTCAATAACGGCTGATAATAGCAATCTTAGTATTGTTTTAATGCTTACTAATATTAATTATACCTTAGAGTATGAGTAATTAAGCCTCTACTAAGCTGCATTTAAAAACACAAAAATGCTATGATAGCTGCAATTACTTGCCATTTAAGCTATTAAAATGTATCGACTATTTGAGCGCATTACTAAGCCGTTCCCACAAGATAAACCAACGCAGCCACCTAACACGCTGCTTGCGTTTTGTCTTCATTACACCAAAGGCATGGGGCTGTCGCTAGCACTACTCTCGTTAAGTGCCGCCTTGCTCGCTATTTTAGAAGTATCGCTATTTAGCTATATGGGGCAACTAGTTGATTGGCTGGCAATTTATACACCACAAACACTCTTTGTAGAGCAGCAGTCCGAGCTGACAAAAATGGCCCTTATGCTCCTTGTGGTGCTGCCTGTAGTGGTGTTTTTTCATTCTGCAATTTTGCACCAGGCATTACTGGGCAATTACCCCATGTCGATTCGCTGGTTAGCACATAGATATTTATTGCGCCAAAGTGTTAGTTTTTATCAAAATGAATTTGCCGGACGCATCGCCACCAAGGTATTACAAACCTCTCTGGCTGTGCGCGAAGCTGTAACAAAACTACTCGACGTATTAATGTACATAATCGTTTATTTTGGCTCTATGTTGTTTTTAGTAGCCGAGGCCGATTGGCGCTTAATGTTACCCTTACTTGTTTGGCTTGTTTTGTATATTTGCATTCAACTTTACTTTGTACCGCGTCTTAAAAAAGTGGCTACCTCACAAGCCGATGCCCGCTCAGAAATGACCGGCCGCATTGTCGACAGCTACACTAATATTGCTACCATTAAACTATTTTCGTACACCCAACGCGAAGAAGAATACGCAAAACAAAGTATGGATGTTTTTTTACAGCCGGTGTACAAGCAAATGCGTTTAGTTACCAGCCTCAACTTTGTTATTCAAACTTTAAATTACTTATTAGTGTTTTCGGTCACTGCGGTATCACTTTACTTGTGGTCGCTAAGTGCCATTAGCGCAGGAGCAATTGCCGTTGCGGTAAGTTTAGCCCTTAGATTAAACGGCATGGCGCAGTGGATCATGTGGGAAATAAGCAGCTTATTTGAAAATATTGGCACCGTGGCCGATGGCATGCAAACCCTCTCTAACCCAATTGCAGTAGCCGATAAACCCAATGCCAGCACTCTTAACGTTAGCCAAGGTGCAATTGAATTTAACAATGTGCACTTTAACTACGGCAAAGCAGCAAGTGAAACGCTGCGTGGCCCGGTTATTAACGGTTTAAACTTAAATATTAAAGCCGGTGAAAAAATTGGCTTAGTGGGTCGCTCTGGCGCGGGTAAATCAACGCTAGTTAATTTACTACTACGCTTTTACGACACCGACTCTGGCAGTATAAAAATTGACGGCCAAAACATTACCGATGTGAGCCAAGAAAGCTTACGCCGTTACATTGCCATGGTAACTCAAGACACTTCCCTGCTGCACCGCTCAGTAAAAGACAACATTTTATACGGCAGACCAGATGCCACTGAAGCCGAAATGATCGATGCCACCAAGCAAGCTAAAGCTCTAGAGTTTGTAACCGACTTAGTTGATAGCAAAGGTAATAAAGGCTTTGACGCGCAAGTAGGCGAACGTGGCGTTACCTTATCGGGTGGGCAGCGCCAACGTATTGCTATTGCGCGCGTACTGCTTAAAAACGCCCCTATTCTCATACTCGACGAAGCCACCAGCGCGCTTGATTCAGAAGTAGAAGCCGCTATTCAAGCAAGTCTTGATGATTTAATGACAGATAAAACAGTAATTGCTATTGCTCACAGGCTATCAACCATAGCGCAAATGGACAGGCTTATCGTACTTGATAACGGCGGTGTTGTTGAGCAAGGCACACATGATGAGTTAATAGCTAAGAATGGGATTTACGCTGCACTTTGGGCACATCAAACAGGTGGGTTTATTGGCGTTGAATAGTTTTTTTAAGTATTAACAACAAACTTAAAATATTAAACCATAACGAAAAATGCGTTATGGTTTAATATTGTTTTATTACGTGCTAGCTCGCTTTACTTTTTTCTATGGTGTGAGTAGCCGATAATTCTAAAAAGTATTCTAATGAATCATCAAGTACATCTAACCACGGCACAGGAAGCTCAGGTGCCAAGGTGTTTGTTAAAGTAGAGCGATACGCTTTTTCTCTAAAACACATAATGTCTTGTTGTTTATCTTTTTGCCATTCTTTGAGAATATCTGCCTGTTTTTCAACTGCAAATTCAGGGTAATCTGTGGCATTAGTTAAATCACGAATATACGCTGCTTGATAATCAATAGAGCCTTCAACATTCGTTACTTCATCGTACTTAGCTAACCAATTTTTTTCATCTTCTTGTCGTGCTGCTAATGCTGGTATTTTTATTCTGTCTAAAATTTCGTCGCGTACATACCATGCTTGCGCATCAAACATATTAAAAGTGAAGTACTGATCTTGCATGCCTAAATAAACTAACTTAGGGTTTGGCTGCCAAAAAACACCCTTATACAAGTTTGCCGGATACAAACAGTTATGTGTTTGTAAACGTAGTTCGTCAGGTAAAAATGGAAAATGAAATAAATACCCAGTACACATAATCACAGCATCAAAGCGCTTACTAGTGCCATCTATAAAATGCGCAATGTCCCCTTCAAAGTGGGTCACAAGTGGCATTTCTGCAATGCCGTCTGGCCAATTATAGCCAAGTGCTTTAGTACGGTAGCTTATAGTTACCGATTTAGCGCCATACTTATAACACTGCGTACCTATATCTTCGGCAGAATAGCTACTGCCTATAAGTAAAACTTCTGAATCTTTAAATTCTAGCGCATCTCTAAAGTCATGAGCATGTAATACTCGACCAGAATACTCTTCTAGCCCTTCAAAATAAGGCATGTTTGGTGTAGAGAAATGACCTGTAGCAACAATAACATAATCAAACTCATTCACTTCCTGCTCGCCGGTTTTATGGTTCATAACCGTTACAGTAAACATTTGTGTTTCGTCGTCAAATGTAACCCAACGAACCGGGCACTCAAAGCGAATGTATTTACGAATATCTTGCTTGTTAATACGCCCCATTATGTAGTCTTTAAGCACTTCACGAGGGGGATACGAAGGAATAGGTCTACCAAAATGTTCTTCAAAAGAATAATCAGCAAATTCTAAGCATTCTTTTGGTCCGTTAGACCAAAGATAACGATACATACTGCCATGTACCGGCTCACCATTTCTGTCTAGCCCAGTGCGCCATGTATAGTTCCACATGCCACCAATATCATTTTGTTTTTCGTAACAAACAACTTCCGGTAAATTCTCAATACCGGCTAAACGAGCTGCTTCAAATGCACGTAATTGTGCCAAACCGCTTGGACCTGCGCCCAAAATAGCAATTTTTTTCATTATAAAAGTCGACTCCTAATAGCTAATACGAGCCTTACTATAACATTTTTTCATGCAAATTATTTGCCACAATAAAAATAAATCCTTTTTTATAACATTTACCTTTAAAAAAACATAAAATAAATCAATATTTTATTAACTAGCCGTCTATTATCACCACAACTTATTTGGCTTAAAAAATTTAATCAGTAAGCACTCAGCCATTAGTTTATAACGGCTTAAATTTAAGTAATAAAAAAAGCGAAGATGCTGTTTATGCTCCTTCGCTTTTACTACCATTTAATACTTAAATTAAAGCTTTATAGTATTGTTACTGTGATAAAAAATAGCTTATAGGCGTTTGCTGGTATCTTTAAAATAATGATGCGTTAAGCCATAAGTGCAGAATTATGCTGGCCCCGTAACCTAACGCAATCACAGGCGTCCACTTTAGGTGACCAAAAAAAGTATAGTAGCCGCGTGCTTGCCCCATTAATGCCACTCCCGCAGCCGAGCCAATCGAGAGTAAACTACCGCCTACCCCCGCAGTTAATGTGATCAGCAACCATTGCCCATGCGACATTTCAGGATCCATAGATAACACCGCAAACATAACCGGTATATTATCGATCACTGCAGAAATCACCCCAAGAAAAACATTTGCCGTTGTAGTAGACCAATTGCCGTATAGCATCTCAGACATAAAGTTTAAATAACCTAAAAACCCTAAGCCACCCACGCACATAACAATACCGTAAAAAAATAATAACGTGTCCCACTCTGCCCGTTGCACTCTACTAAATACGTCAAATGGTACAACACTGCCTAGTTTAGCTAATCGTTCTTGATCGCCCAACTGCTCTGCATGGGCTCTTTTACGAGCCAGTGATCCTGGTAAAGTCATTCTTAAAAAATAACCAAAAAACTGTAAATAGCCTAGCCCCATCATCATACCTAATACTGGTGGCAGGTTTAAAAAGCTATGACAAGCAACGGCAGTGGCTATGGTAAGTAAAAACAACACTAATATTCGCACTGCGCCGCGTTTTAGCTCAACCGCTTCGTATTGTGCGGTTGGGTGCTTATCGGCAACATAAAAGCTCATAATGGCTGCGGGCACTAAGTAATTAACTAAAGCAGGTAAAAACAGCACTAAAAACTCGTTAAAATGCACCAATCCAGCTTGCCACACCATTAGCGTGGTTATGTCGCCAAAGGGGCTAAATGCGCCGCCCGCATTAGCCGCAATAACAATATTAATACAGCTGATGTTTATAAATGGCTTATCACCTTCGGCAACTTTCATTACCACTGCACACATTAATAACGCGGTGGTAAGGTTGTCGGCAATCGGGGAGATAAAAAATGCTAAAAAACCGGTTATCCAAAATAAATTTTTATAGTTAAAGCCTTTACGGATCATCCAAGCGCGCAATGCATCAAATACTCCTCTTTCTTCTAGCGCATTTATGTAGGTCATAGCGACTAGTAAAAAGAGCATAAGCTCGGCAAACTCAAGTAAATTATGCCTAAATGCAGTTTCGGTAAGTTCAGTAATATCATGGCTAACGTAATAGGCACCTATTAATATCCAAATTAATCCTGCTGCAACTAATACTGGTTTCGACTTTCTTAAATGTAGCTTTTCCTCGAGCATAACCACGGTATAAGCAATAAAAAATATACCAATACATAACCAACCAATACTCGATGATGTTAAATCTAACTGCCCTTGCGCAGCCCAAACTGGCGAGCAAAAAAACAACATAGCAATACATACTATGTTGAACCCCCATAGCAAACTCTTCATTTTACATTTCCTGTTTTAATTACATAAATCAGCTGGCTTTAATTACAATAAAGCAATTTATCTGCTTTATTGATACGCATTTTGGTGAGTATTTATTGGTTATTATTTTTTCACCACAATAAAATAGCACAGCATTACCAAGTGGCTATTGTACTGAGGTCTATATATGCATAGATGGTTGCTATATTGTAAATAGGGTGTGTGAATGGTGGTTATGCAAGCTTTAATATTTACAGGTTAATTATTTAAAATTCAATTGGTTATATTGTTTTTATTTGGTGCTGCGAAGTAGTTAACAAAAAAAGCGAAGTTGCTATATAAGCAACTTCGCTCTTGATTAATTGTTGTTTGTTATTTAATTTGTATTAGGCAATTAACCTTAAACCTACCATTACTAGCATCACAACATTGGCAAGTACGCCAATTAAAAAGAAGTAGCTACGCGGGCTAGGATTTTTATTAGTAGCAATTGCGTAGTACAGCACCATATGAATTAATCGCGCAATAACGTATATCCATACACATAGTGCAAATATTGGGCTTTGATAATTTATTACAAAAGCAAACAACACTGTTCCTATAAATAACGCACTATTTTCAAGGGTATTGTGAAAAGTACGGTGTGCTCTAAATATAAAACTATCGTGAGATAAGTCGTCACTTATTTTACCCGGCACTGCATTAGGCTGTTTTGCTTTGCTAAAAGTTGCTACCGCCCACTGTACAAGCAACATAATTAAATACAGGTAAAACGCCAAATACGCCGAAAGTGCAATATTAGTCATAGTTAATTTCCTTGTTTTTATTAAAGATTATCAATTTTTAGATGTTTAACATTAATAACAGGCAAGTTTTAGGCCGAGTTTAATTATTTGATAGTTATACAAATAGTTAAAGCTATCGTTTAAACTCAGTAATTTATTCCGACGTTTTTACATAAAAGCACTTAATACTTAAATTAAAAACCGTAAAAGTAATATTGTTAAACAAATATTATTAGCAATATTAATCATTAAAATTATAGCCTACGACCTCAAAGTTAAAGTAACTATAACCACCCCATGGTCGGTACTTAAATCGTCTCGCTCAAATACTGGGTTAATTAAATGCCGATCGTAAGTGTTATAGTCACTTACTTCAAAAAAGCTATCATGGTAGCTGGCATCAAATTCACTAGACAATAAAATATAGTCAAGCACTGAACTGCTCGCGCCATAATAATGGGTTGGCGTGCGTGGAGTTGCTGGCTTAGCCACATTATTTGTATCACCTTGCTCAATTACAACACTCACTATATCGCCATCAACACGCAAGTCGTCTGTTGGTGCTTGTGGCTCAGCACTTGCCAATTGCGACTTTGTAAATAAGTCCCATGCATCATTTAAACAATATTTAGCAAGGTAAGTTTTAGCGTCAAAAGCAGGTGCAAAACGCAGTGTATTAGTAAGCATGTGGCTTAACACACCATCAGCTATGCTGTTATTAAAGTCGCCCATTAAAATCATAGGCTGCTGCGTAGCTTCGCGGCGCGCAATCATTTGTATCATTAATAATGTGGCTTCGCTGCCGCGTTGAATAGTTGATCCCCAGCCACCCGCTACATTCGCTTTTAAAATCTCAATTATGTTCTTTTCGGGCGAAAGTGCTTTATTGTGCTCATCAACCTCAATCATTGGGCGTTTAGATTTAAAATGCACCACATAACAATCTGTATTACCTATGTGCGGCAAAGTTACTGTGGCTCTTAATACCTTGCGGCTAAATGTAAAATCAGCACTAAGCCCAAGGGTAGCTACAAGTTCATTATCGTGCTGCACCGCAGCCACTTCAACAATAGGATATTTTGCGGCAATTGCCACTACGGGGCGTTTATAAATAAAGTCGTCAATCACCTCGGGCGTATCTACCACTGCAAAGTGCTCATAACCTTGCCCACGTACTAATTCTTGTAACGACTCAATACTAAACACTTCCTGAAAACCAATCACATCAGGTGCGTGCTCTGTTAAATAATCAATAACCCACTGCTGCTTTTTAGCCCACTGTTGCGCGGTATAAATTTTCTCAAACTCATAGTATGCATTGGGTGGCTCAAGGTAATTAAACAAGTTAAATGTGGCTATTTTTAGTTGAGTGTTTTTTATCAAAAGAGGTTCCACTGCTGTACATTTTAAAATAACAAACATCGCTGAGTTATTAGCCCTAATGCTTGCTTAAATGAATACGTAAAAGTATGTAATAGCAGTATACCCTATTGCTTATCGTTTTTAAGGCTTTAGGGGGGTGTTCAAAACCTGTGCTATTTAAGTAAACTTGTAAAAATAAGATCATACATGGCAAATCAATTCAATTTCATACATCAAACAATAGCATTACAAATTTAGCTGCTTACGTATTCGTACGCTTTGTTTTTACCCTTGAGTATCGCTACGCGCTATTAAAACCAAAAACCCCCTCATTTTTTACAAATATCTCCAAAAAGCACAGTGCCTATTTTATTACTGCTTTATTATGCTTATATGCAATGAGGTTGCAGTAACAACCTTTAAAACTACGCATTGAATAATTCTCAACTTACTATTTTAGCCCTTTATTTAGGCTATACTGCCCTTTCCATTACCTACAAACGCTATGTATTATGAACTACTCAAACTTTGGCACTAAATTTACACAACCCAACGGCATTACTCAGTTAATGGAAGACTTAGGCAGTGCTAAAAGCAGTAACAATCCTAATATTGTTATGCTGGGTGGCGGTAACCCTGCATTAGTACCACAAGTAAATGAGGTTTTTTTAAGTGAGTTACAAAAGCTCGTTGCCAGTAATAAAGTATCGCAAGTATTTGGCCTTTACGACGGCCCAACCGGTAACGACGAGTTTAGAGCTGCATTAGCAAGCCAACTAAGTAAAGAATATGCATGGGATATAAGTGCCAATAACGTAGCACTTGGTAATGGCAGCCAAGCTAACTTTTTTGTGCTGTTTAATATGTTTGCAGGCGAAATGCCTGATGGCAGCCATAAAAAGATTTTATTTCCCCTCGCGCCAGAATACGTAGGTTATGCCGACCAAGGTTTATCGGACGATATGTTTGTTGCCATAAAGCCCGATATCGAAATTTTAAATACCGGTAGCACATCTAAACAATTTAAATACGTTATTGATTTTAAAGCGGTTGAAAAAATATTAGCAAACGACAGCAGTATCAGTGCGCTGTGCGTATCGCGCCCTACCAATCCAACCGGTAATGTAATAACCGATGATGAAGTAAAACACCTTGATTTACTCGCTAAGCAATACAACATTCCACTCATTATAGATAACGCATATGGCGATCCATTCCCGGGCTGTATTTACACCGACGCAAACCTAACGTGGAACTCAAACATAATTTTATGTATGTCGCTTTCAAAGCTTGGCTTACCGGGTTTACGCAGCGGTATTGTGGTTGCAAACAATGAAATTATTAAAGCAATTGGCCGCGTAAATGGCAGCATGGTTTTATCGCCAAATAGTATAGGCCCAAGCTTAGTTACCCGTTTAATTAACGACGACGAACTACTGCCGCTGTGTCGTAATGTTGTGTTGCCTTTTTATCGTAATAAAGCACAAATAGCGATTGAACTGTTTGATGAAATATTTGCCGATATGAGTGTTTACTTGCATAAAGTTGAAGGCGCATTTTTTATGTGGCTGTGGTTTAAAGATGCAAAAATAACAAGCGAAACACTATACCAAAAGCTTAAAGAGCAAGATGTGTATGTAATTCCTGGACACAACTTTTTTATTGGCATTGACGATAGCTGGGCGCACAAGCACGAGTGTATTCGCATTAACTATGCAACCGATGAAGCAACACTACGCAAAGGTTTACAAACCATAAAGTATTTAATGGCGTAAATTAATGCTTATGCTATCTACGCTTTGGCTATAACGTAACATCCACTATAACGGCACGCTATTGAGCAAGTGTTGCCTTTATCCCTTATTTACCTCTGTAATACTGTACTCTTTTTGTGCAAACGCGCGCTATACTCTTTAAATTTATATATAAACTGTTATTCTACGCGACCTTTTTTACACGCTATTTACTAGCGGGTAGCATAAAAGGTAGTTCAGGCTGCAAACGCTTACTAAGTGGCAGTAATAAAACGCGCGCCCATACAGGTGCACACTTTAAACACCAACATACAGGTAAATTATGCGATTAGGACCAGGACTACTAGTCACCGCAGCCTTTATAGGACCAGGCACCATAACGACTGCTAGCGTAGCAGGTGCAAACTTTGGCTTTGCACTTATCTGGACATTACTTTTTTCAGTAATAGCCACTATATTATTACAATCTATGGCTGCTCGCCTTGGCGTAGCAACAGGCAAAGATCTTGCCCAAGCACTGCGCGCGCATATTCATACCCCAGTGCTTAAAATTCTCGCTAGCTTTTTGGTAATAAGCGCCATTGGCGTGGGCAGCGCCGCCTATGAAGCGGGTAACCTTAGTGGCGCTAGCATGGGTTTAATAAAGATATTTCCGACAATAAATGCGCAAATATGGACGCCGCTCATTGCTTTTATTAGCGCATTGTTACTGTACAGCGGAAAACATAAAGTGGTAGAAAACGCGCTCATCTTATTAGTGATTTTAATGAGCTTAGTGTTTATTTCTACTTTAGTTATGGCTGCTCCGCCTATAAGCAAAGTACTAGCGGGTTTTATTCCTACTATGCCTGAGGGCTCTGTTACCACTGTACTTGCACTGATTGGCACCACCATAGTACCTTATAATTTATTTTTGCATTCAGGAGTGCTCGCAGCAAAGTACAACAATAATAGCGATAAACGTAAAATAATTAAGCAAACAAATATCGATACCAGCTTATCAATCACTTTAGGTGGAGTGATCACTTTGGCTATTTTATCTACCGCCTCGGTGGCTTTTTATGGTACCGACGCAGGTAAAGTTAGCGCAGCAAATATGGCAGTACAGCTTGAGCCATTATTAGGTGGCGCTGCCCATTACTTTTTTGCTATTGGTTTATTTGCTGCAGGTTTAACTAGTGCAATTACTGCTCCTTTAGCGGGAGCCTATGCAGTTTGCGGAATGCTTGGTTGGTCTAACAAAATGCAAAGTAGCCGTTTCAAATCGGTAGCACTGGTTATCTTGCTGTTTGGCGCAGCTGTTGCCTCTTTGGGGTTAGATCCGGTTGCCGTGATCATTTTTGCCCAAGCTGCTAATGGCTTATTACTGCCTATTATTACTGTTTATTTACTCTGGTTGGTAAATCAAAAAGCGGTGATGGGCAATTACACCAATTCTGTGTTATTAAACCTTATCACTGTGCCTATATTACTGCTTATTTTTGGCTTAAGCAGCTACAAGCTGATTAGTTTGATTTTTTAATTAAACTAAAACACCTAATTAAAAGCCACTGTTCACTACAAACAGTGGCTTTTTTACTTATTCATTATAATAAAAACCTTTCCTGTATCCTGCAGTAATTAAAATCAGATAATATTTGTTTTTGTTAAGCGTGAAAACACATAGCCCCCAGCTGCACCTGCAAGCAATTGAGTATAAAACCCCCAACCTCTTGCACCCGCTATAATATGTATATTCATAATCGACTCAATGGCAATTAACACCATAGCAAACGCCACAATGCCAGCAATAACAAATAGCTGAGTACGGTATTTTTTAACCTTTTTATTAAGCTGCACCGTAACTAAAAAAGCGATGGCAAGTGCAATGGCAATAATAGCACCATAGGTAGGTAATAAGCCCAGCCAATCATCCAGTGTTAAACTAACACGGTCGCTAAAGCCCACTACAACACCTACATTAACTAATTGATAGACAACGTATTGGCTATGAAACAAGCTAGCAAGTGTGAATGTAAATAACCAAGAAACTAAAAATGAGGGCAATATACGTGTTAAAAATGACATGGTTATCTCAACTTAAAATAAAGTTTTTTTCTTATATAAGCCATGCTAGCAAAGGCTTACCCCGTAAACAATGTATCTCTTTTTTTACTCTGCTTTCGCTTTTTGCGTTTCCTGTTAATGCAGGCGCTGCGTTACCAAAAAAGCAATACAGTACAAAAACCCTTGCTACACAATTACAGTCTCCGTGGAGCATGGTTGAACTAGCAAACGGTACATGGTTAATTACAGAGCGCGATGGCCACGTAGTTATAATTAAAAATAATGAGCAATCAAGAGTAAAACTAAACCTAGAGGGCTTATACCTTGCAGGCCAAGGTGGCTTGCTCGATATAGTGTTATCGCCAGATTATAGCAACTCCAAAGAAATTATTTTTACCTACGCCCAAGGCGATGCCAACGCAAACAGGCTTGTTGTTGCCAAAGCCACCTTTAATGGTACTCGTTTTTCAAAGCCGCAAATTATTTATAAAGTAGCTACCAATAAAAACACACCACAACATTACGCTGGGCGCGCCCTTGTACTACCCGACAATACGTTATTAGTTTCAACGGGCGATGGCTTTGACTTTAGAGAACAAGCACAAGTTATTACCAGCCAGCTTGGTAAAATATTACGTATAAACTTAAACGGCAGTATTCCAACAGATAACCCATTTATTAACCATACAAACCCAAATGCCCATGCTGTTTACTCACTTGGTCACCGTAACCCTCAAGGCCTTGTATATGATTACGATACACAGCAAATTATTAGCCACGAACACGGCCCCGCAGGCGGCGACGAGCTAAACTACTTAACCGCAGGAACCAATTATGGCTGGCCAGTAATTACTTACGGTAGGGATTATTCGCAAGCGCGTATTTCACCTTTTACTCAATACCCAGGCATGCAAAAACCAAGTGTTAATTGGACGCCATCAATAGCCCCATCTGGCATGGCGTATTACGGCTCTAAGCACGCGGCTTTCCCTTCACTACAAAAACATGTGTTAATTACGACTTTGGCTGATAAAAAGCTCTACGCTGTAAATTTAGCTAATGGTGAATTTACCCAGTCTCATATATTCCCAGAGGCCACAGGCCGATTAAGAGATGTGTTTGTAACCACTGAGGGTAATGTAGCGATATTAACCGATGGGGAAGATGCAAAGCTGATGTTAGTTAAATCAAATTAGTTCACAAGAGGGTTAGAGAGACTTCGCTTTTAGGGGGGATAGCGCCTTTTAGTAAGCCGCTTTAATAGGTTTAATAACTCTGTTGGGTGGCGCCTTCGGCTTAACCAACCTACCTTTTGACGTAAGTCGGATAAGTGGCGAAGCCACGCCATCCGACAAAAGTGATGAGTTTACTAGAAACAACCCGACTTACCGCGTTATGCAGTAACCGAAAAATGTATTAAAGGTAATTACAGGAGCTTTACACCTAGTTTTTACCCGATTCTAATTTCTGTTTTAATAATTCAATAAGTTGAATATTAAGCCCGGTAATTTCACCTTCTAGCACCTTCACTTTTGCCTGCGACTCTTCATCATCTTTACTGCGTAACAATGCAGTTTCCTGCAGTAGTTTTTCAAGCTTTTCTTGTATTTCAGCAATTAGTTCATCAAGGAGGTCACCTTCAGATTGTGATGCTTGATCTACATCTTCATTACCTAATAACTTGCGAAACGCCGCTTGATTTTTATCTTCCAGACTTTTTTCCGCCCCCTCTTCAGATATGTCTACTTGAACACCTTGAGCCACTCCCTTTTGCACTGTCTCTTTTTCAGAATCGTCATCAGCCACCACCTTTAAAATTTGTTTTTTCGGGTAAGTTTCTAAAGGTTTAGACGTTATGTTAACTGACATTTTATCCATTTTAATACCCCTTATTTAATCAATTATTAGTGGCTAGAGCTCAACTATAAATATAATGTTTCGCTAACTGTTATTTATTCTTGTATACAAAAAATTGTGCTTGTCTTATTTTACTTTTAGAACACTGACATTTAAATGGATAAGGATTGTATTTAGGTGTTGGAAAACGAATACACCCTACGATGAATCGACGTATTTATCAGCATTAAAACGCAGGGCTCACCACTTTTAAAATTTGCAATTAATAGCTAAATTTTACTAGTCGTCCACCTCAGGCCGTGTTGTTATACGTTTATTGCGCGGTTCTTTGTTCTGTTAAACTTAAGCGTTTATGTGAGCTATAAACATGCTGAGTTGAATTATCTGAAATCAAATACGCATCCATTTCTACAGAGAATAAAGCTGACATTGGAATAATTTCTAGGATACCACTTTCTCCAAGGCTTGCTGATAAAAGAGCTTTTTTACCAATTGCTAGGAAAGTTGAGTCGTGATCTCGAAAATCGCCATCTACGTAGAGCTTCACACCTCGAAGCCATGAATTAACTATTTTAATAGTGTGATTTTTAACTTTGAATTGAAATACTTTACTCATTTTTAAAACTCCATTTTTGAAAAACGTATAACGAGCCTGTAGATTAACTCGTTTTTTATTTGTTTTTATTGATTAATAAACCATAGCTGAGTTCCTATTTTGGTTCAATCGATTACTGTATTTTATGCAGAATATAAAGTGGGAGGTTGATGTTGTTTTAATTGGCATTTTAGAAGGTATTACTGGTGTTTAAGTGGCTTTATTGAGGTTAAAAGGCCTTACCCACCTTAATGCATCGTGTTTTGCAGCTTTTCTATATTATGAACAAGGCTATACAGTTGCCATTGCTCATTCACCTGACTCCATAACAGATAAAAAGTCGTAACATATAAAAAGGAAACTAAAAAGGACAGGCGCATAACTTTGTCAAAGAACTATAAAGTGCTAAAGCACGCCCTACATATTAGCTGAACCTTTTTACTTTTAACCTATAATAAAAAAGCCGCTGTTTGTAATTAACAGCGGCTTTCTTTTTAAGCTCATAAGCCTAAAAATTGGCTTAAAGTTTACGTTTTATTGCTTGCCAATCACTTCAAGGCCACCCATGTACGGGCGTAATACTTCTGGTACTACTACTGAACCATCGGCTTGTTGGTAGTTTTCTAGTATGGCTACGAGTGTACGGCCAACGGCTAAACCTGAGCCATTTAGTGTATGTAGTAACTCTGGCTTTTTAGCCCCTTCGCGGCGAAAACGTGCTTGCATACGACGCGCCTGAAAATCTACCATATTTGAACATGATGAAATTTCGCGGTAGGTGTTTTGCGCTGGTAACCATACTTCTAAGTCGTAGGTTTTAGCTGAGCCAAAGCCCATATCACCCATACATAAAATTACTTTACGGTACGGTAGTTCAAGCTCTTGTAGTATTTGCTCCGCATGACCTGTTAACTCTTCAAGTGTTGCCATTGAGTCTTCTGGTTTTACCAGCTGTACAAGTTCTACTTTATCAAACTGGTGCTGGCGAATTAAGCCGCGAGTATCGCGACCATAGCTGCCGGCTTCACTTCTAAAACATGGCGTGTGCGCAGTTAAACGAATTGGCAAATCGCTTTCGTCGTAAATTTCATCGCGTGCACTGTTAGTAAGTGGTACTTCTGCTGTAGGGATTAAGCTAAAGCCTGATTGCTGTTCGCCATCGTCGTTTACAAGGCCTAATGTGTGGAATAAATCGCCCGCAAACTTAGGTAATTGGCTGGTGCCGTATAGACTTGCGCTATTTACTAGGTACGGTACGTACATTTCTGTGTAACCGTTTTTGTCTGTGTGGGTGTCTAGCATGTATTGCGTTAATGCACGGTGCATACGCGCTACTTGGCCGCGCATTACGGTAAAGCGTGCGCCACTAATTTTAACGCCCATTTCAAAGTCTAAGCCGTTTAAGTCTTGGCCTACATCAACGTGATCTTTCACGTCAAAATCAAACTTTTTAGGTGTGCCCCACGTTAGTATTTCAACGTTGTCGTCTTCGTCTTTACCTGCAGGTACGGATTCGTCTGGCAAGTTTGGAATTGCTAAGGCAATGTCGTTAATTGCGGCTAATACTACATCTTGCTGCGCTTTTGCTGCGTCTAGTTCGCTACCTAAGTTAGCAACTGCATCTAGTAGCGGTTGAGCGTCTTCGCCTTTGGCTTTAGCTTGGCCAATTGCTTTTGCGCTTGCATTACGCTGACTTTGAAGTTCTTGCGTTTTTACTTGTAATGTTTTGCGTTTTTCTTCAAGTGCCGTGACCGTCGCTACATCGAGTTCGTAACCGCGAGCCGCTAAGCGTGCTGCAGTTTGTTCGATATCTTGACGTAAAAATTTAGAATCTAACATGTTAGTTTTTAACCTTTTTGCATTACTAGCTGAAGGCCCAGCCAAGCCATAAAAATACACACCATCACGTTTAAGATGATATTGAGGGCCATTTTAATAAAGTGACCTTGTTGTAATAACAACAGCGAATCCATTGAAAATGTTGAAAAGGTGGTTAACGCACCTAAAAAGCCAACCCCGATCAGGGCTTTAGCAGGGCTTTCGGCGATTATATCTTTATCTAGTAAACCGTACAAAATGCCCATCAACAATGAACCCAGAATATTAACCGCCAACGTGCCAAAAGGGAATCCCCTACCGAGGAGTTTTAGCATGCTTTCGCTAATAAAAAACCGTAAACACGCTCCTGAGGCTCCGCCAAGGGCGATCATCATATAAAGTTTAATCATTTTCGTATCGTTTAAGTGGGCTTTGCGCGTCGCGCTCTTTTAGGTAATCGAGCTTTTGCTTAATTTTTTGCTCAAGGCCACGATCGCTCGGTAAGTAATACTCCCTACCTTGCATTTCTGGTGGTAAATACTTCTCTCCGGCTGCAAAAGCGCCTTCTTCGTTATGCGCATAACGATACTCAGCGCCATACCCTAAGTCTTTCATTAAGTTGGTTGGCGCATTGCGTAAATGCTCTGGCACGGGGTAACTTGGCTCGTTTTGGGCATCGGCCTTGGCTTGATTAAACGCCATATACACCGCATTACTTTTAGGTGCGCTGGCTAAATAAAGTGTGGCTTGGGCAATTGCGCGTTCGCCCTCGCTTGGGCCAACTCGCTGAAAAATATCCCATGCGTTTAGCGCCACTTCCATAGCGCGCGGATCGGCGTTGCCTATGTCTTCTGTGGCAATGGCAAGTAAGCGCCTAGCTACATATAAAGGGTCGCCACCACCGGCTAAAATACGACAATACCAATACAGCGCGCCATCGGGGGAGCTGCCTCGTACCGATTTATGAAAGGCCGATATTAAGTCGTAAAATTCATCGCCGCCTTTGTCGTATTTAGCTAAATGTGTGGGCAGCACTTGGCTAAGTACGTGCTCGTCTACCTTGTATTGGCCGTTTTGCTCTGTGGTTAAATCAACCGCTTGCTCTAGTAAGTTAAGTACTTTGCGCGCATCGCCACCACTTGCTTGGCACAGTGCTTTTTTAGCGTTGTCGGCAATTACTATGTGCTTTTGGCTTAATTGTTCGTCTTGTTTGAGTGCACGATCTATTACTGTGTATAGGTCGGTATCGGCAAGCGATTTTAAAACATACACACGCGCCCGCGACAAAATAGCGTTGTTAAGAGCAAACGATGGGTTTTCGGTGGTTGCACCTACAAATATAAACGTACCGTCTTCTATATGCGGTAAAAATGCATCTTGCTGAGATTTATTAAAACGGTGTACTTCGTCAACAAACATTAAGGTGCGTTGGCCACGGCTTTGCAGGTTTTCGCGCGCCTGCGTAACGCTGTCGCGAATGTCTTTAACGCCTGCAGTAACTGCCGACATTTGAATAAGCGCAGCATCGGCATGATTAGCTATTATTTGCGCGAGCGTTGTTTTACCCACACCCGGCGGCCCCCACAGTATTAAACTATGACAGCGCCCTGCAACAATTGCCTGATGCAGTGGTTTATCGGCGCTGAGTAAGTGCTGCTGACCAATGTATTCATCAAGCGTTGTTGGGCGCATACGCGCTGCGAGTGGGCGTACATCGGGCCCAAAGTTAAATCCTAAGTTACTCACCGTTACTCTGATCGTCTATTTCAACACCTTCAGGAGGCGTAAATTCAAAGGTGCTTTTATCAAGCAGCGTATTAACTTGTGCATCATTAAAAGTAAACGACGATAACTGCCCTGAATTATCGGTTACCACTAATTTAGCCAAACCTTGCTCGTTACCAGCAAAGGTTATATCTAGCTGCTCTACTTGGCTTTCTACGCCTTTGTTTGGCGTTACGCTAAAGCCGCTATTTGTAGCCAGTACGCTGTATTTTTCCCACTGCGCTGGGTCTTTTGAGGTAAGTAACACAAACGGCGTTGAATCTATAAGGCTGCTAGTTTGCATAATAGTTACTTGCTCGGCAAAACTGTCGAAGTAATATGTTTTATCCCCATTTGATACAAATAATGTATCGTCTGGATTGGTTTGCTGCCAGCGGATCATCATAGGTTGTTGCAGGGCAATTGTGCCCTCGCCTTGCATTACTGCTTGGCCTTGTTTGTCTGTTACTTTTTGCGAGAACTGCGCTTTAAAGCTTTTTAGCGTTGCGAGTTGATCTTGTAATGCTTGGCTGTCGTCTGCAAAGCTTGGCGTAGCAACTAAGCTGCCAAGTACTAATAATAAGGTGTTAAGTTTTTTCATTAATTTGCTCCATTAGGTACTAATACATCGCGAGCGCCATTGTGGCCAGCTGAACTCACGATACCCGATGTTTCCATTTGTTCTACTAAGCGTGCTGCGCGGTTATAGCCAACACGTAATTTACGTTGCACAGACGACACCGATACTTTACCGGTTTCAATTACAAACGACACTGCTTCGTCGTATAGCGGATCGTTTTCTTCATCTGCGTTTTCGCTGGCTTCTCCCGGTAATAAAATATCCTCGTTCGCGTCGCCATTAAGTATTTCGTCTATGTAATTTGGTTTAGCACGGGCTTTCCAGTCGTTTACTACTGCGTGTACTTCGTGGTCGTCTACAAACGCGCCATGCACACGCTCAGGAACACTTGTACCTGGCGGTAAATACAACATATCACCCATACCTAATAAATTTTCGGCACCTTGTTGGTCAAGTATAGTGCGCGAATCTATTTTACTCGATACCTGAAACGCCATACGCGTTGGTATATTTGCTTTAATTAAACCGGTTATTACGTCTACCGATGGGCGCTGTGTTGCCAGTATTAAATGAATACCTGCGGCACGTGCTTTTTGCGCAATACGGGCAATTAGCTCTTCTACTTTTTTACCTACAATCATCATCATGTCGGCAAATTCGTCTATTACTACCACTATACTAGGTAGTTTTCCAAGCTCATCTGGGCCATCTTTCATGCCATCGGTGTCTTTAAATAATGGGTCCATTATTGGGTAGCCTGCTTCTTTGGCTTCAAGCACTTTTTGGTTATAACCTTTTAAGTTACGTACACCCAAAGCCGACATTAGCTTATAACGACGCTCCATTTCGCCTACACACCAACGCAGTGCATTAGCGGCTTCTTTCATGTCGGTAACTACTTCACACAATAAATGCGGAATACCTTCGTATACCGAAAGTTCAAGCATTTTAGGGTCAATCATGATCATACGTACATCGTCAGGCCCCGATTTGTACAGTAAGCTTACTATCATCACATTAACGCCCACTGATTTACCCGAGCCTGTGGTACCGGCTACCAGTAAATGTGGCATTTTACCAAGGTCGGCACATACCGGCTCCCCGGCAATATCTTTACCTAATACCATGGTGAGTGGTGATGGGTTTTGCTCAAATTTAGGGGCGTTTATTACTTCTGATAAACGCACTATTTCGCGATACTTGTTAGGCAGCTCTATGCCTACATAGGTTTTACCCGGAATAACCTCAACCACACGTACACTAATTGCTGAAAGCGAACGGGCTAAATCTTTTGCTAAACCGGTAATTTTAGACACCTTTATACCGGGTGCTAAATCTAGCTCAAAGCGCGTTACAACTGGCCCTGGGTATACTGCTACAACCTTTGCTTGTACGTTAAAGTCGAGCAGTTTTGTCTCTACTAGTCGCGATACTGTATCGAGCTCTTCTTGCGAAATAGGGTTTTTAGCTTTGTCGGGTCTGTCGAGTAAATCTAGCGATGGTAATGGCCCTAGTGGCGGCTCTTGATTAAGTAATTGTTCAAATTTTTCTTTGGCTGTTGGCGGCGGCTGATACGCAGCTTTTGGCTTGTTCATTGGCCTTGCTGGCGATACTACTGTAGTTACAGGCTTTTCTGGCTCTACTACTGGGCTCTGATCAAGTGCATTAAGTGCAGCTTCTGTATCCATTGGATCGTCATCTATGGCGCTAAAGCCAATTTCTTGATCGAGAATATCGTCTAGCTCGTCAAACGGCATAAATTCGTCGCTAATTTGCGGCTCATTAAATGGCGTTTGCGGTTTGTTAATTGATTTTTGTTTATTTACTTTTTTGCTATTTGTTTCATCGGCTTGCTCGTTGGCGTCTGGTTCAAATTGTGCGTCTATTTGCTGATTATCATTACCCGCTAAACGCTCTCGGTTTAGCCAGCCTTTTACATAATTGCTTATGTAACGATAAAAACGAACGATTAAATCACCTAAATAATCAACAAAATCAACCCACGAAACGCCCGTTAATAATGTTAAACCGGCAAAAAAGAAGCACAATAATAGTATTGAAGTACCGGTAAAGTTAAATGCTGGCATCATTGCCGATTCAATCACATCGCCCACTACCCCGCCTGATGAAAAGTTATAAATATCATCAAAATTAATGCTGCTAATAGCGGTAGCTGAGGTAATAAATAAAGCAAAACCAATAACACGCAATGCTAAGGTGGTGTAGTCGAGTTGTAAAATTCGGTGCGGTTGTTTAAATAATAAATAACCAAATATCTGAATTGCGGCCGGTACTAAATAAGCCAACCAGCCAAAAGTGAGTAATAATATGTCAGCAATCCATGCACCCGCAGCGCCAGTAATGTTTTTTACTTCGCTAAAGCTAGTTTGCGACCATGCAGCATCCGCCGGATCAAAGCTGATTAAGGCACATAAAATAAATATTGCTGTAAAAGTGCTGATTATCAGCCCTGTTTCTAATAGCCTTTGCACACCGTTTAGGCGCATAATTCCCTATTCCTCTTTATTATTTTTACACTCACTTAGCAGTGGAATACCTTAGCAGGAAATGTATTTTGTTGCACTTTATCTTAACCTTGATGGCCTGATTATGAACAAGTTTTTATAATTTAAACTTATATTATGCGAAACTAATTATAAATTACTATATTAGCCTATAAATAACACACATATTGTAAATCAGCTTAAGCAACATAGGGGCGAATAATTACGCCTTCCTCGCCTTTTACTTCTTCCATTACTACATAAGTACGACTTTCGCTAACATTGGGTAACTTTAAGAGTATATCGCCCAGTACTCCTCGATATTCTGACATGTCGTTTACCCGCGTTTTAAGTAAAAAGTCAAAATTACCCGATACTAAATGGCACTCTATTATTTCGTTATGCTTTTTAACTGCAGCACTAAATTCGTCAAATACATCTGCCGATGTTTTAGTAATAGTTACCTCAACGTATACCGATAAACCTTGGCCAAGCTTAGCCGGATCGACCACAGCCTTGTAACCAAGTATATAACCTTCTCGCTCCAACTTTTTTACACGCTCTAAACAAGGTGTCGCACTTAAGCCAACTCGTCGGGCCAGTTCCACATTAGATAACCGCCCATCCTGTTGTAATTCCACTAATATTTTGCGATCTATTCTATCTAATAGTGTATGCATACTCACCTAGTTTATTATTCTGTTTAAAAGCCAAAAACAGATATTATCACTATAATATGTTAAAAAAAAGGTAAGACACACTAGCAACTCATGAATATAATAGTGAAAAAACTTATCCCGTTCTAACAAGGCAAAATTATGATTATAGGTGTACCTAAAGAAATTAAAAACCATGAATACCGCGTAGGTATGGTTCCTGCTAGTGTTCGTGAGCTCGTTAATCACGGCCACCAAGTATTAGTGGAAACAGATGCGGGTATGGGCATTGGCTTTACTAACGACGATTACGTACAAGCCGGTGCTGAAATTTTAGCAACACCTGCTGATGTATTCGCAAAAGCCGAGATGATAATTAAAGTAAAAGAGCCACAAGCGATTGAGCGTGCCATGCTGCGCGAAGATCAAATTCTTTTCACTTACTTACACCTTGCCCCTGATTTACCACAAACTGAAGACCTAGTTAAAAGCAAAGCAATTTGTATTGCATACGAAACAGTCACAGACTCTCGCGGTGGCCTTCCTCTTTTAGCACCTATGAGTGAAGTAGCAGGTCGTATGTCTATTCAAGCGGGCGCACAAGCGCTTGAAAAAATAAATAAAGGCAGTGGTATGTTACTTGGTGGCGTACCGGGCGTTGAGCCAGCTAAAGTAGTTATTATTGGCGGCGGTATGGTTGGCCGTAGCGCTGCACTTATGGCGGTTGGTTTAGGTGCAAACGTAGTAATACTTGATCGTAACATTGACGTATTACGCGCACTAGACGCACAGTTTGGCAACAAAGTACGCGCTATTTACTCAACTGCCGACGCACTTGAAAAACACGTACTGGAGGCCGATTTAGTAATTGGTGGTGTACTTATTCCAGGTGCAGCTGCACCTAAACTAGTAACTGCTGCGCACATTAAAGCCATGAAACCAGGCTCTGCAATTGTTGACGTTGCCATTGACCAAGGTGGCTGTATTGCCACCTCTAAAGCAACTACCCATGCAGATCCTACGTTCATTGTTGATGACGTTGTTCACTATTGTGTTGCTAATATGCCGGGCGCTGTGCCACGTACTTCTACGTTTGCACTTAACAATGCAACCTTGCCGTTTATTATTAACCTTGCAAACAAAGGTTATAAAAAGGCATTGCTTGACGACGCTCACTTCTTAAAAGGCTTAAACGTAATAAAAGGCCAAGTAACTTACAAAGAAGTAGCACAAGCGTTTAACATGGAATATGTTGATCCTCGTACTGCGCTAGAAAACGTTTAATTTAGCGTAAAGCACTCAAGCATTAATTTACTTGAGTGCTTTAAACTTTAGAGTAAACATTAGTGCAAACAAAAAAGCAGCTATTAGCTGCTTTTTTGTTGTATAGATTTTAAATTTTATAAGGTTACTTATATAAAACGTTTAATTATAAAATCTACTTTTACACGTTTTGCTTGGCCAAGTAACTTTTTAACCGCTTGCGGATAATCGTCCATGGTTTCTAAATCATCTGGGCCAGTTAAACGGCGACAGTGCTGCAGAATTTCTTGCTTTTCGTTGTCAATATCTTGCATTATTGTTTGTTGTGGATCTTCAATTAAAATACCATTTTCAACATCTAGTCCCCACGCCCGCGGGTTAAGGTTATGACCACTGAGTAAATGTACTTTTCTGTCTGAACAAATGCCTTTTAAATGAAACGAATTACTGTCGTGCTTCCATAGATAAACGTTTAAATTACCGTTATCAATATGGCGTTTTTGTGTTTTAACAAATTTATGCAAAATAGTTTCGTATAAATACGGCAACGCGCCTATTTTACTAAATGGCTCGCTAGGCGGTACATAAAAGTCGTTAGCCGTTTTATCGCCCACTACAATAGTGACTTGCTTACCTTGTTTTAATAAGCGGCGTAATGAGCGCATTAACGGCGCCGGAAAATTAAAGTAAGGCGTATACAACACTAGCTCTTGCTCGGTGGCGTCAAACATGGTTTTAATTAAACGATTAAGTTCGTTATTGCGTCGCCCTAATCCTAAAAACAAACGAATACCTAAGGACTGAGTATTATGCAGCTCGGCGCTGTTATACCTTGCTGTTTTTAAATCACGCATTAATTGCTTTTGATCTAATCTAAAATCATTAAGCTTTGGCAGCGGGCGGCTATCAATACGCGGCACTGCATTTGAGCTAAGTAATGTTGTTTCAATAAAGTCTATTACAGCATCGCACAATGCGTTTTGCGTAACTAAAAAGTAACGATCGAGGCGATAACGGTCGTTATACTCTAAATACACATTATTTATACTCGCGCCGCTATAAAGCAAGGTGTCGTCAATCACAAAACCTTTTAAATGCAATACGCCAAATAACTCTTTCGCTTTTACTGGTACGCCGTATACCTGCACGTTCGATTGAAACTTTTCGAGGTAATCACAATATAAACTGGCATTCCCCTCAGATTTTTCGGCACCAATAAGGCCACGTTGCGCGCGATGAAAATCTACCAGCACTTTTATTTCAAGCGCTGGGTTAGCTAATGACACCTGGTGCAGTGCCTCTAAAACTTCACGTCCGGCTTCATCATCTTGTAAATAAAGCGTGGTTATATAAATTCGTTTTTTTGCGTTGGCAATTAAACGTAGCAATTGCGTACGGTACTCTTGCGCATTGGTTAAGACGTTAAGGTCTTTTGAAGTCAACCCAAATGCGGGTTTTTCCTGCCAAAATAACATAGTTGCCTATTCACTTAGGTCACATAATCTTTCAGTGACAAATCAAAATTAGGTAAAACATATCAAAAAAAATCAAACCGGTCATGAATTAACGCAGTTTTGTTGCGTATTAGTCTGTTTATTGAACTAATTTTACTTATTAGACATAAATTACTCCATTTTAAGTACACAATATTGCACAGCTTTAAAATTTGTTAAAAAAATTAATCACGGATTTTGTTTACTTCCTGCTTGTTTTTCTTAGAATCGAGCGCATTACAGAGTGAATTAAACGTTTAGGAAAAAACCATGACTGAAGCAAAACATTGTAAGTTACTTATTTTAGGCTCAGGCCCCGCTGGTTACACTGCCGCAGTTTACGCAGCCCGCGCAAATTTAAACCCAGTATTAATTACTGGTATGCAACAAGGTGGCCAATTAACCACCACTACCGAAGTAGAAAACTGGCCTGGCGATGCGCATGGCTTAACTGGTCCTGCGTTAATGGATCGTATGAAAGAGCATGCTGAGCGCTTTGAAACTGAAATTATATTTGATCACATAAATAAAGTAGACGTGTCTAAACGCCCTTTCACTTTAACTGGCGACCAAGGCACTTACACCTGTGACGCACTTATCATTGCAACAGGCGCGTCTGCTAAGTACCTAGGCTTAGAGTCAGAAACAAATTTTCAAGGCCGTGGCGTATCTGCGTGTGCGACCTGTGATGGTTTTTTCTATAAAGGACAAAAAGTAGCGGTTGTTGGCGGCGGTAACACAGCTGTTGAAGAAGCGCTTTACTTATCTAACATTGCCGATGAAGTGCATGTAATTCACCGTCGTGATAGTTTCCGTAGTGAAAAAATACTAGCCGACCGCCTTGCTGAAAAAGCAGCAAACGGTAATGTGGTAATGCATTACAACCGTACGCTTGACGAAGTATTAGGTGACCAAATGGGCGTTACCGGTGTGCGTATTAAAGATGCAAACTCTGATGCAACCGAAGAGTTAGACCTAGCGGGCGTATTTATTGCTATTGGCCATAAGCCAAATACCGATATGTTTGTTGGCCAACTAGAGATGAAAGACGGCTATATAATTGTTGAGTCGGGCCTTAATGGCAACGCTACACAAACTAACGTACCAGGCGTATTTGCCGCTGGTGATGTGTCGGATCATATTTACCGCCAAGCAATTACTTCAGCCGGAACAGGTTGTATGGCAGCATTAGATGCTGAGCGCTTTTTAGATAATCTATAAGCTGTTAAGTGTTTAGTGAAAAAGGCTGATAAATCAGCCTTTTTTTATGTCTAAATTATAGTTACACTTTTGTTATTCGTTTTTATTGAAGTATTGTATGAAAAAGCAGCTGTACCAGCTAAGTAATACCGATATAGCATTTCCACCTATAGAGTGCGCTCTCGACTCCCCCGACGGTTTACTCGCTATTGGTGGCGATTTAAGTTTAGCGCGGCTAAGTAACGCTTATAATAATGGTATATTTCCGTGGTTTAGCGAAGACGAGCCAATAATGTGGTGGTCGCCCAGTGAGCGCGGCATTGTAGAGCTCGATAATTTTCATATTAGTAAAAGCCTGCGCAAGCATTTAAAAAAGCACCCGGTCACCGTTACTATAAATAATGCCTTTATTGAAGTGATTGAAGCATGCTGCGAGCAACGCATTGATACCGATGGTACGTGGATAACCTCTGACATGCTCACTGCGTACATTAACGCCCATAACGCAGGCATTGCTCATAGTGTAGAAGTGTGGCGCGAGGGAGAGCTTGCAGGTGGCTTATATGGCATTATGCAAAATGGTGTTTTTTGTGGCGAGTCGATGTTTCATCATCAAACAAACTGCTCTAAGCTGGCTATGTGGGCGTTGGTTAATTGGCTTAAGCGCCATAACGCGCATTTTATTGATTGTCAGCTCGAAAACCCCTATTTAATGTCATTAGGGGCGACAGTGATCCCACGCCCTGCATTTTTAGCTAAACTACACGCAGCGCAAAATTATAAAGTAGACCCTGCTATGTGGATACCACAGGAGCTTAACGCTATTTATGAATGAACATATTCCTGCACGCGCTGGTTTAAGCCAAGAGTTTGCTTGTAGTTATTTACCCAACCGCCAAGAGCAGTTGTTGGTCATTCTTGATCCAAGTTGCTACAGCAGCGATAAATTTGAGTCTTTGCTGGCGTTAGGTTTTCGTCGCAGCGGTAACCAAATTTACCGCCCGCACTGTCCAACTTGCAGCGCATGTAGCTCTGTACGTGTATTAGCACAAGAGTTTATTGAGACAAAATCGCACAAACGTAAACTAAACAAAGCAAAAACACGCTTTGAAGTTAAATATTCTAACCAAGAGCGCCCGCAATACTACGCGCTGTACAGTAAATATATTAGTTTGCGCCATCAAGACGGTAGTATGTATCCTCCTGATAAAACACAGTTTCAGAGTTTTTTATTATGCAGTTGGTTAAACATCACTTTTATAGAACTTTGGGATCAAGATAATTTAGTTGCAGTTGCCGTAACTGATTGTATGGACAAGGCTATTTCAGCTATTTATACTTTTTTTGACCCCGACTATGAGCAGTATAGTTTGGGTACTGTGATGATTTTACAGCAGCTAATATTTGCTAAAGCACAAAATAAGCACTACGTGTACTTGGGCTACCAAATAGACGAATGTCCTAAAATGAACTACAAAACGCAATTTTTACCGGCGCAAAAACAAGTCAAAGACCAGTGGTTGACTATTTAATTTGCAAAAATAGCCGCTGCGCCTTTACTTATTGGCGTATTTTGGGCAGAATCTGCAGCGTTTAACTATTAAAGAGGTGTTACGCTAAACATGGCGAAAGAAGACGTAATCGAAATGCAAGGGACAGTCCTTGATACTTTACCAAATACAATGTTCCGAGTTGAGCTAGAAAATGGTCACGTAGTTGTGGCTCATATTTCAGGCAAAATGCGCAAAAACTATATCCGTATTTTAACCGGCGATAAAGTAACGGTAGAAATGACTCCTTACGATTTATCGAAAGGTCGTATCGTATTCCGTGCTCGCTAAGTAAGTGCGTAAACGAGATTTAGTTTTTGGCTAGTGTTTCACTAGCTTTAAGCGTTTATTAAATGTAATTGATGGATATTAACTAGCAATTACATTTAATAAACAAAAAACCCAGCCTTGCTGGGTTTTTTGTTGTCTATAAAACATTAAATAAAAAGGCCTGCTTTTTAAAAGCAGGCCTTTTTATTTAACTCATTTAGCGCATATTAAACTAAGCGGGTGTTAAATCACTTTGATAATCAAAGCGAATTTTTTTATCTTTAACCGATACTTTAACCGTACCGCCTTCAACAAGTTCACCAAAGAGTATTTCGTTGGCTAATGGTTTTTTAAGCTGCTCTTGGATAATACGTGCCATAGGACGTGCCCCCATCGCTTTGTCGTAACCTTTGTCAGCCAACCATTCTCGTGCTTTAGCACTTAGCTCAAGATTAACTGACTTTTTATCCAGTTGCGCTTGAAGCTCTACAATAAACTTATCAACCACAAGTAAAATAACGTCTTTATCAAGGTGATTAAACCAAATAATGTTATCTAAACGGTTTCTAAATTCTGGTGAAAATACTTTATTAATTTCACCCATTGCATCGTGTGTATGGTCTTGCTCGCTAAAACCAATTGACGCACGCGTTGTTTCTTGCACGCCCGCATTGGTGGTCATTACCACGACTACATTTCTAAAATCGGCTTTGCGGCCGTTATTATCAGTTAATGTACCGTGATCCATTACTTGCAGCAATATGTTGTAAATATCTGAGTGCGCTTTTTCAATCTCATCTAACAGTACTACCGCATGCGGGTTTTTAATTACCGCTTCAGTGAGTAACCCACCTTGCTCAAAACCAACATAACCTGGTGGCGCACCAATTAGTCGACTTATTGCATGGCGCTCTACGTACTCCGACATATCAAAGCGAATAAACTCAACACCCATACATTTAGCTAGCTGTTTAGTTACCTCGGTTTTGCCTACCCCTGTTGGGCCTGCAAATAAGAACGACCCTACCGGTTTTTCTTCGTTGGCTAAACCAGAGCGCGATAAGCGAATAGCTGATGTAAGCGCATCAATAGATTGATCTTGCCCAAACACCAACATTTTTAAATTGCGGTCTAAGTTTTTTAGCGTTTCTTTGTCGCTAGATGACACACTTTGCGGTGGAATACGCGCCATTTTAGCCACAATGTTTTCTATATCGGCAACGCCAATGGTTTTTTTACGTTTAGAGCTAGGCAGTAAACGTTGGCTTGCACCGGCCTCGTCAATTACGTCAATTGCTTTGTCGGGCAAATGGCGTTCATTAATATATTTTGCACTTAGCTCTGCCGCTGCTTTTAATGCTTTTTGCGTATAACGAATGCCATGGTGCGCTTCGTAACGCTCTTTTAAACCATTTAATATTTTAGTGGTATCGGCAACACTCGGCTCAAGCACATCAATTTTTTGAAAGCGACGTACCAAAGCACGGTCTTTCTCAAAAATATTTTTGTACTCGTTATAAGTTGTCGAACCCATACAGCGTAATTGCCCGCTAGAGAGTAGCGGCTTAAGTAAGTTTGATGCATCCATAACTCCACCCGATGCCGCGCCGGCACCAATAATAGTATGAATTTCATCAATAAATAAAATAGAACCCGGTTGTGCTTGCAACTCTTTTAGTAAGCTTTTAAAGCGTTTTTCAAAATCGCCACGGTACTTAGTACCTGCCAATAATGCGCCCATATCAAGCGAGTAAACAACTGCATCGGCAATTACTTCGGGTACTTGCTTATTTACAATACGATACGCTAAGCCTTCTGCAATTGCTGTTTTACCAACACCTGCTTCGCCTACTAATAGTGGGTTGTTCTTTTTACGACGACACAACACCTGTACAGTACGCTCTACTTCACTATCGCGCCCTATTAATGGGTCAATGTGGCCTTCGAGCGCTTGTACGTTTAAATTAGTGGTAAAGCTGTCGAGCTTGCTTGCTTCTTCGCTTTGCACTTCTTGTACGTCTTCGTGAATATCGTCGGTGTCATCGCCTAATTCATCATCGCCTTTGGCAATGCCATGCGAAATAAAATTAACAATATCGAGACGTGATATGTCGTGTTTTTTAAGTAAATAGACTGCTTGGCTTTCTTGTTCAGAAAAAATAGCCACCAGCACGTTTACGCCTGTCACTTCGTTTTTACCCGATGATTGCACATGAAAAACAGCACGTTGCAATACACGTTGAAAACCAAGTGTTGGCTGAGTTTCACGCTCTTCTTCTAAATCTGGAATAACCGGCGTGGTTTCGTTAATAAACTCAAGGAGTTCAGTTTTTAACTCTGCAACATTTACTGCACAGGCACTTAGCGCTTCCCCAGCAGATGGATTGTCCAAAAGCGCAAGTAAAAGGTGTTCTACCGTCATAAACTCATGACGACGTGTACGCGCTTCGCGAAACGCGCTGTTCAAAGTAAGTTCTAAATCTTTATTTAGCATTGGCAACCCCTTACAGAGATAATAATTTTATACCATTACAATCGAACGAAAGATCATTCGCTTGGTATTTATTCCTGCTCACAACTACATAGCAGTGGATGCTCGTTATCCCTTGAATACCGGTTAACTTGTTCAGCTTTTGTATGGGCTACATCTGAGCTAAATACGCCACAGATCCCCTTCCCTTGTTGATGAATTTGC
Source organism: Pseudoalteromonas sp. 120-MNA-CIBAN-0494 (assembly GCF_040308885.1). NCBI lineage: Bacteria > Pseudomonadati > Pseudomonadota > Gammaproteobacteria > Alteromonadales > Pseudoalteromonadaceae > Pseudoalteromonas > Pseudoalteromonas sp. 120-MNA-CIBAN-0494. Next base: position 13,018 of record NZ_JBEOOE010000003.1, on the reverse strand, counting down.
AGCATCACGTCGGTTGCTCTATCGCTATCCATATTAAAAAACGTCATCAGGACCTCAATCACAAAATCCATTGGCGTGTAATCGTCGTTATTTAAAACAACTTTATATTTTCGCGGTGGTTGCAGCTTTTGCTTTTCCTTGTCGCGAACGATGTCTATAACACCTGAATCTTTCATACCACTCATAATTAAATATAGTCTTGTCTTTGTAACTCAAGCAAACTTGAATAAAAAAATAAATAAAATGTTAATAAATAGATCAAAACACTTGACTGACTGGCTAAATAAACTACAGTCAAACATAGATTGATTAAACCTTAGTCAGTCTAGCAAATTATACAGTTTAGATTAACTAAATTAGTGAACTTATAGAAGGATGTAGAAGTATGGCTTGTGGTAAAGTCAAATGGTTCAATAATGCCAAAGGTTTCGGTTTCATCGTAGAAGACGGCTGCGAGAATGATATTTTCGCTCATTACTCAACAATTGTAATGGACGGCTATAAAACACTTAAAGCTGGTCAAGATGTAACATTCGAATTAGAACAAGGCCCTAAAGGCTTACATGCTAAAAATATAGCGCCTAACGGTGATATTATTGAGTGACTGTTATTTTGTTCTACTAAAGCGAGTGACCTGCTTAGATCCTCGCTTAATTCCTTCAACATCTTTTTTATCATCTCTTCTTCTGTATTAATAGCCTCATTATCTGCAAATTCAACCCTTTTCCTTGAATTTATTTTATCTACCCCAATATTTTCTGTATTGAATGTTAAATATCAATTTGTATTAAATACGCGAATATACCAATAACATTAAATTAATGAGTAATTTCGGCGCAAAACAAATGGCTTAACAATAGGGTTAAATAATGTATCCCATTGTTTTACCTTAGTTATTTTAAAAGTAACCAATAAGTCATTTAATACGCAAGCATGCTCATATTTTTAATAAAATTGGCATTTACTATAGCGACAAGTAAAAAAGCTTAATAATTAAGCATAAATTTAAATGTATAGTTATTCTATATGAAAATTTTAATGCCATTATGAAACTTTAGTCCGTTAGAACGATCAATGTTTTTAATTCAATTGGTATAACTACTTGGATGGTGCTTGCAAAAACTAGCCCTTTTAAACCAAGCTTGTTACACTCTTTACCCTAAAAATAACGTATTAACGCTAGCCTAAAGGCTAATTTATTTTTATTAAATGTTTAGTTATAAATACGGTACTAGCTGGTCAGGTGTGACTATTTTGCTTTATATAAATATAGGGCAATAAACACCTAACTGACTGCTCGTTGCTCCATTATTAACGCTTTAATGTATTACCAATACTGGTGGCAATGATTTCTTTGCATTGTTGAATATGGTCGTTATGGCCAACTATCTAGGAATGATGATGACATCAAAAATTATCTATACAAAAACGGACGAAGCTCCGGCACTCGCAACTTATTCGTTGCTACCTATCATCCAAGCATATACAAATGCGGCAGGTGTTGAAGTTGAAACTCGCGATATTTCATTAGCAGGTCGTGTAATTGCAAGCTTCCCTGATTATTTAACACCAGAACAACGTATTAACGATGCACTGGCTGAACTTGGCGAACTGGCTAAAACACCAGAAGCTAACATTATTAAATTACCAAACATCAGCGCCTCTGTACCACAGCTTCGCGCGGTAATTAAAGAGCTTCAAGCTAAAGGTTATGCACTTCCAGAATACCCTGTTGAGCCTAAAAACGATGAAGAAAAAGCAATTCAAGCTGCGTACGACAAAATTAAAGGCAGTGCAGTAAACCCAGTACTACGTGAAGGTAACTCAGATCGTCGTGCACCTGGTTCTGTAAAAGAATATGCACGTAACAACCCGCATTCAATGGGTGCGTGGAGCAAAGATTCTGAATCTTACGTTGCTAGCATGAGCGAAGGCGACTTTTTTGGTTCTGAGCAATCAGTAACTGTTGATACAGCCACTGATGTGCGTATTGAACATGTTGCAACTAACGGCGACGTTACTGTGCTTAAACAAAGCACACCGCTTTTAGCTGGCGAAGTTATTGATGCATCAAGCATTAGCGCTGCTAAACTGCAAGCTTTCTTAGCTGCCGAAATTGATGCTGCTAAAGAAAAAGGCGTATTATTCTCGCTGCATATGAAAGCGACAATGATGAAAGTATCTGACCCAATTATTTTTGGTCACGCTGTAAAAGTATTTTACAAAGATGTATTTACCAAGCATGGTAAACTTTTTGAAGAGCTAGGTGTTGATGTAAATAATGGTTTAGGCGATGTGTACTCTAAAATTCAAACATTAGATGACGCTAAGCGCGAAGAAATTGAAGCAGACATTCAAGCTGTTTACGCTAACCGCCCCGCTATTGCTATGGTTGATTCTGACCGTGGTATTACAAACTTACACGTACCAAGTGACGTGATCATCGATGCATCTATGCCTGCTGCAATTCGTTCAAGCGGTCAAATGTGGAATAACGATGGTAAATTACAAGACACTAGCTTTGTAATTCCAGATCGTTGTTACTCAGGTATTTACCAAGCAACTATTGATTTTTGTAAAGAAAATGGTGCGTTTGATCCAACAACTATGGGTAGCGTTCCAAACGTTGGCCTTATGGCGCAAAAAGCAGAAGAATACGGTTCACACGACAAAACGTTTGAAGCTAAAGCAGACGGTTCAATCCGTGTTGTTGATGCAAACGGTACTACTTTACTTGAGCACAGTGTTGAGCAAGGCGATATTTGGCGCATGTGTCAGGTTAAAGATGCACCAATCCAAGATTGGGTTAAGCTTGCAGTAAACCGTGCACGCGCAACGGGCGTTCCTGCTATTTTTTGGTTAGACGAAAACCGTGCACATGATGCGCAGCTAATCAAAAAAGTAAATAAATACCTACCAGATCACGATACAGCTGGTCTAGATATTCAAATTTTAGCACCGCTTGAAGCAACTTTATTCTCTTTAGCGCGTATTAAAGAAGGTAAAGACACTATTTCTGTAACAGGTAACGTTTTACGTGATTACCTTACAGATTTATTCCCAATTTTAGAGTTGGGTACAAGTGCTAAAATGCTGTCAATTGTTCCACTTATGAACGGTGGTGGCTTATTTGAAACTGGCGCAGGTGGTTCTGCACCTAAGCATGTGCAACAATTCGAAAAAGAAAACCACTTACGTTGGGATTCTTTAGGTGAATTTTTAGCACTTGCTGCATCGCTTGAGCACCTAAGCGTAACGACGGGTAACAACAAGGCACAAGTACTTGCTGACACCCTAGATAAAGCAACTGGTACTTTCCTTGCAGAAAACAAGTCGCCTTCACGTAAAGTAAAAGAAATTGATAACCGTGGTTCTCATTTCTTCTTATCTTTATTTTGGGCACAAGAACTTGCTAAGCAAAATGACGACAGCGAACTTAAAGCGCAGTTTACGCAAATTGCTAGCGACCTTGAAACTAACAAAGAACAAATTGTTAGTGAGCTAAACAACGCTCAAGGCCCAGCGGTAGATTTAGGCGGTTACTTCCAGCCTAACGACGATGCTGCTTTTAAAGCGATGCGTCCAAGCACTACCTTTAACGATATTCTTGCTAAATTAGTATAATATTGAAATGAATTTAAAAGCCGCTTACTTGCAAAAGTAAGCGGCTTTTTTATGTCTAAAATTTTACAAATAAAAAGGCCGCTATTTATAAAATAGCGGCCTTTTTAGTAGTAGCTTTAACCTCCAATATATAGGATGTTTAGCTTAGTTTCTGATTACTTAGTATATGCGCGTGGCATACTTGACTCAGTTGTATAACGGTCACGCAGTTTATCTTGGCGAGATTGTGTAGATACCTCAACCCCATTAATAAACATTTTGCTCACGTGGCTGCTAAGCTCAAACGGATCATTGCTCCACATAACCACATCGGCCGCTTTACCTACTGCTAGGCTGCCTGCATTAATGCCAAATACATCAGCCACGTTTGCTGTAACTGCTTTTAACGCACCTTGTTGGCTCATACCATACGATACAGCATTACCCGCATCAAAACGTAGCTGGTAAACATTATGACTGGCATCGCCGCCCACTGTTAGCAGTACTTTTACGCCGGCCTTTTCAAGTAATCCTGCATTATTTAAACTCGCATTTAATGAGTCAAAACTACCTGGCAAACTATCCATAGCACTAATGATCACTGGAATGTCTGCTTTAGCTAAACGCTCTTTAACTACAACAGCATCTTGCGCACCATTAAGTACTAAGTTAATGCCAAACTGCTGCTTTACTTTAATAAGCTCAACTATATCGGCAGCGCGAGATACATTAACGATTAATGGCATTTCACCGCTAAGTACTTTAACCATTATTTTATCTTCGGCGGTTGGCTTTTTGTCATCTTTTTTAGCTTTTTTACCGGCTTTAGTTTGATGTTCTTCAAGCTTATTTATAAGCGTTTGCAAAGTAAACGCACGCGAACCTTTACGGCGCTCACCTAAATTAACCACTAGTGCCACTTGTTTTTGCAGTACGCTTTCAAAACTACCACTTAAATCAACTACACTAGCAAGGCCTGCAAAAATACTCTCGCCGCCCTGTGGGGTGATCACATCGCGTGTAATTCCGCCTTTACGTGCGTAAGGAATTAACCCCGAGTGGCCGTTAAAAGCTAAACTTGCATCAAAATCAATACCGGCTTTTTCATCGCCGCCATCGCGTGAGCCTGCAACCGCACCTACTTCAACTAAACCTAATTGGTTAATACTGGCAATAAAGCCAGGCGTTACTATTTGGCCCTTAGCATCAATAATTTTGTCGGCTTTTACAGCGCTTGGATTAATGGCAGAAATTTTGCCATCAGTCATTACAATGCTCGCGCCCTCTAATACACCTTGCTCTGTTGAGGTGTGTAATGTGGCGTTAATAATTGCCAGTGACTGCGCATTAACCGCGCCTGCTGCTAATAACCCTGCAGCAACCAGAGAAAGCGAAAACGAACGTGATAAATTTTTCATTCTGGGTGCTCCTTATTGTTGACCTAACATAAAATCACTTGTTGCCTGATACGTGCTATCGTTTCTATCGTAAACTTTTGCACCATCAACAAACACTTGCTCAGCTTTAGCGTAAACACTAAACGGGCTTTGGTTCCAAATAACCACATCGCCCTGTTTACCCGCTTCGAGTGAGCCTGTTTTATCATCAATTCCTAGTGATTTTGCCGCATTAGCAGTGATCCACTTAATTGCGTGCTGCTCCGAAATATCAAAACCATTTTGATTAGCGCGGAACATTACCTTAGCGGCCTCTTGGTTTAAGCGCTGAATAGTCGTATCTGAATCAGAATGAACTACCGCACACGAGTTTTTAACCGCATCAACAATGGCCACATTTTCTTGCACCATGTCGTAGGCTTCCATTTTAAAGCCCCACCAGTCTGGCCAAAGCGCAGCACATGAACCATTTGCAGCTAGCATGTCGGCAATTTTATAGGCTTCTATACCATGATGAAAAGTACCCGCGTGATAATTAAATTCTTTTGAAAGGTCAATCATCATCGCCATTTCTTCTGCTTTATAGCAATGGTTATGAATGCGCACTTCGCCCTCTAACACTCCTCGCAATGTATCGTATTTAATATCGCGGGTAGGTGCTGCTGGGTTTTTACCCGCTGCATAATCGCTATCGTATTTATCCCACGCGCGTTTGTATTCTACAGTTTCGGCCCATGCCATTCTGTAACCGGCCATGTTCCCCATACGGGTTGACGGTAACGTGCCTTTACGACCATAAACGCGTTTTGGGTTTTCGCCACACGCCATTTTTAAGCCGTACGGCGCATCTGGAAATTTCATTGCTTGCATTGTATGCGCTGGTACGTTTTTAAGTGTTACGCCGCGCCCACCAAACAAGTTAGCAGAGCCAGGTAATATTTGTAGTGAGGTAATACCGCCTTCGCGAGCACGGTTAAAGCCTGGATCTTGTGGCCAAATAGAGTGCTCTACCCATACTTCCGCTGTATTTGGGCTGGTCATTTCGTTACCGTCTTGATGCGACTCAACCGAGGGGCTTGGATATGCACCTAAATGTGAGTGAACGTCAATTATACCCGGTGTGACCCACTTGCCTTGAGCATCAATTGTGGTATCTGCTGATGCAGTTAAATCTTTGCCTACTTGTTGTACTTTACCATCAACAAGTAATACATCGGTATCATCTAAGCGCTCGCCCGTACCTGTTAATACAGTGGCATTAGTGATCAGCGTGCTTGATGTAGCAACCACTTTATAAGTACTTGGGTAAGGGTTTTTGTTTATTGTTATTTTATCGTCTTGTGGGCCGTTTTCTTGGCAACCAACAAGTGCAGTTGCTAAGCCAATAGCTAACAATGAGGGAGCAAATTTTTGCATGTTATTCGGTTCTCCTGTTTTTTTGCTACTTTAGCTAAAGCTAACTAATAAAGCTAAAAAAACAGGCCAAAAACCAATAAATTGAGATGAGTTGCTGTAATTACTTTTTTATATAATTGTTATAAAGTTTCTCTAGTGCGCCTTCGGTTGTTAACACTGGATCTTTTTCCATAAAGTGCTTAACAGTGCGAGTTACAAAATCAGAGTTTTGTTTGTGCAGCTTTGAAAAATCTTTAATTAACGTGTTGCCATCTTTAGCGGCAGTTACTTTGTCATGCCGATGACGATACTGGCTAAGTGCTTTGTTAAAATCGCCTTGATAGTCTTCAACCAATATTTTATAAAAATCACTTTTATCAACATTTAAGTCGGTAATGCAGTAGCTTAGTGCCTCTTTAAAATCAGTAAATAACACGCCTTCTACGTCAAATTCTTTGGTTTTTTCCCGCACTGTGACCTTAGCCTCTTCAGTGGCGTAACTAAAGCCAGTAAATGCTAAGCGCTCTGCGGCTTCTTTACCTAGTTTCATACCCGCTTGAATGCTATGCGCAAACTCGTCGCTCATATCACCTAGTTCACTCTCTTCCCACATGTTATAAACACGCAGTGGTTTAGCGTATTTATTAGAAAGCTTTTTTTTCATTTTAGTAAAGCGCTCATCTATCGTCATTAACCTTTCGTTATGTAGTAGCGCATAGCACTCATAACATGCCGGTATTGATACAAAGTCGGCTTCTTCACCTAGGTCAATAATGCTTTGTAGCATGTGTAATGGCGGACAATGGTCGCGCTCTGTCGCTTCACAGCCACAATAAAAACATTGGTTAAAGTGCTGTTGGTCGCATGCATACGCCTGCTGATAATAACTGGCTAGCGTTTTACTCACAGTGGCTCCTTTTAATTAAACACTAAAAATTAGGGGGCGATAATAACAGTCTGAAAAAATATGTCAGTAGCTATAAAATACTTTTAATAAAATTATCTTATAGCTCAGACTATATTTAAATCACGGCCGCTATTAAACCAAATAAACCACCAAACACACCGCCCCATACTACAAGCCAGCCTAGGTGCTCGCGGATCATGGTCTGAATAATCTCTTTAACCATTTTAGGAGTAAGCTCATCTAAGCGCTCATCAACTAGTTTAAGCACCGTTTTATGTAGGCTTTCTGCGCTATTACCTTGTGAAAGTGTTTGGCTTACTAATGCTTTAAAGTCGTCAGTTTGAGAAATCTCACTAAGCGACAATTGCATTTTTTCAATAAACTTTTCACGCATCGGCTCTATTGCCGCTGTACCGCCAAACATTCCTAGCATACTACCAAACTGAGACTGCTCTATTACCTCTAACAAATTGTCGAATGCAGGGTTTAAATCAACATTGCTAATTATTGGTTCAAAGTCGATATTAGGTTGCGCTTTGCTGAGTAAGCTATTAATTTTTTGCTCTGAAAAAAACTCAGTTAAAATTAAGTTTCTTATTGCTACTTTAAAGCTTTGAAACTTTAACGCGATTACTCCCGAACCATATAAAAAAGGTACTTTTTCGAACAGCATATGAATAGCTAATAAATTAGTCACTGCTCCAGAGAGTGCAAATAAACCAACCGACAGCACAATTGCCTGATCAAATATAAAGCCGAGAACAACAAATATACCCGCTAGCAAATTGGTTATTAAACTTTTATTCATTTTTATTCCATTTCAGTGATTTATGGCATTAATTTTACAACGATTAGTTTGTTAAATTAATACCTTTTTGCCATAGTTTAAGTATCGGTTTAAAAAGCGAGCAATTGTTATGTGGAAAACAGTAAACGAGCAAATAAGCCAAGCCATACATTATGACTTTAAACATACTCATAAACAGCAACTTCAGAGCACCAACACAGACAAACTTTTTCATATAACCAATGGTACGCACAACTATTTAGTAAAAGTAGCGTTAAAAAATGAGCTTGAGCGCCTAGAAAGCGAATCGCTTGGTTTAAAGCTGCTCACAGAAAACGGGGTGTTTATAGTGCCTGATTGCATTACAACAGGTGCAAATATAGAGTTCTCGTTTATTGTTTTAGAGTGGTTAGAATTTGACAAACAACCACACCCCACATGGAACGCAATGGGAAAAGGCTTAGCAATGTTGCATCAAAAGCATCAGCAAGCCATGTTTGGTTTTGATGTAGATAATTATTTAGCCACTACAGTACAGCCTAATAGCTGGCATAAAAAGTGGAATATATTTTACGCCGAAGAGCGCATAGGCTGGCAATTACAATTATTGGCAGAAAAAGGCATTATATTTATAGAGCCAGAGCGATTAATTAATTTAGTAAAAGAGCAATTACACAGCCACCCCGTAGAGCCATCATTATTACATGGCGATTTTTGGCGTGGTAATGTAGGGTTTATAAATACAGTACCGAGTATATTTAACCCTGCCTGTTATTACGGTGACCGAGAGGTTGATATAGCCATGAGCGAGCTATTTGCACCACTGCCAGATGATTTTTACAGCGCTTATAACCAACAGTATCCGTTGCTAGCAAGTTTTGAGCAACGTAAATTAATATACCAGCTTTACCCTATTTTAAACCACGCTAATATTTTTGCGGGGCATTACCTTACCCAAGCAAAACAACACATAGAAAGGTTAATAAAGTAATCCAAATAAACTAAATTAAACTAAATTAAACGCAGTAAACATTCAAACCCGACTATATTGAGCTTATACCAATAGCATTAAGTAAGTGATTGATTAGTGTAATTATATTATTGAAAGCCTACTTAATAATATACATGGAGTGATTATGAAAAACTTTGTATCGCAACGTATTTCATGTCCGCACTGCGGGCATCATATTCATTTAGATTTAGATGCCAGCATGGGAGATCAAGACTACATAGAAGAGTGCAGCGCCTGTTGTAACCCTATTCATTTAAACATGCACATTGACCATGCTCGTAATAAACTAGAGTTACATGTAGATAGCGGCGACGAACAAATATTTTAACTCTGCTGACGCAAGTAGTGCTCGACCGTATTTATTATGGTATAGGTTTGCTGATCTACCTCAATATTAAACTCATCACCTAGCTTAGCTGCATCTAAGTTGGTAATAGCGAGGGTTTCGGGAATAAGGTGCAGCCAAAAGCCCTGCTCATCAACATTACCTACAGTTAAACTTGCGCCATTTATAGCCACAAAACCTTTATACAATACATACTTTTGCCACTGCGGCGGTATGCACAATTGCATTTTATAATTACTTTGCTGTTTAACTATTTGCACCACTTTAGCCGTACAGTGAATATGGCCAGATACAATATGCCCGCCAAGTTCAGTACCAAAGGTTACTGAACGCTCATAATTAACTAAACTGCCCAGTTCAAGCTTACCTAAGTTAGTTAACTTGAGTGTTTCATCAATCACATCAAAATATACCTGCGCCATTAAATCATCACTTGCTAATACTTTAACAACTGTTAAACAGCAGCCATTAATAGCAATACTCGCCCCTAAATTTAGTTGCTGTATATATTGCTTTTCAACCGCTATGGTTAATTGCATTACGCCATTTACTTGGTTAGCCGACACGACTCTCGCTTGGGTTTGTATAATTCCTGTAAACATATAATCTCTTAAGTTTATTACAAAATTGGGGCTGTTAAGCCTTTGCTGCTTAATAGCCTCTAGTTTAACGTATCAAGTTATAAAATCATGCACTCTTAATAATTATCTTAATGGATTGGCACCCCGCAATAGATTACAATTATGCCCTGTATTATTTCTTAGCTGTTTGTTATGACATTTAGTAATTGGGAAGCTAAACGCTTACTTTCCCTTGCCATCCCCGTTTTTTTAGCTCAGGTTACCCTTGTTTTAATGTCTGTCGTCGATACGATTATGGCAGGCCAAGTAAGCCCAACTGATTTAGCTGCTTTATCTATTGCCACTGGTATTTGGAACCCATTATTACTTGCACTGCAAGGTATTTTACTCGCTTTAACCGGTGTTATTGCACAGTTTGCGGGGGCCAACGATAAAAAAGGCATCAGCCATTATTTTCAACAAGCTTTATATTTAACTGCGCTGCTATGTATTGCTGGGTTTGGTATTGCTCAATTTGCCGATATTATTATTTTAAAACTCGACACCAGCCCTGCTATAGCAACACTTGCCAGTGATTATATTCGCTTTGTTAAATGGGGAGTGTTTGGCTTTTTAATTTTTACCGTTTACAGAAATATGACCGAAGGTATGGGAATGACCAAACCCGCTTTTTATATCAGCCTGTTAGGTTTAGCGGTTAATATTCCGGTTAACTATATTTTTATTAATGGCTTATTTGGCCTACCCGCTTATGGCGGCGCAGGCTGTGGTATTGCTACTGCATTAGTATTAACGGTAATGGCAATAGCCCAGGTTATTTATTGCCAAATGAGTAAAAAAATAGATGCTAAAGGCTTAATGACTCCATTTGAAAAACCTAATTTAACCACTATTGGCATTATCACTAAATTGGGTATTCCTATTTCATTAGCTACTTTTTTTGAAGTAACCTTATTTGCCTGCATTCCATTATTTATAGCCCATTTAGGCGCCGTAGCCGTATCTGGCCATCAAATTGCCGCCAGTGTTACCACTTTATTGTTTATGATGCCGCTCAGCCTTTCTATTGCTATAAGTATACGTATAGGCAACTTATATGGTCAAAACCATTTAAAACAGCTAAAAGTTGCTGTTTCAACTAGCTATATACTGGCAGCGCTCATTGCCCTGTTTGTTGCCGTAACTACCTTTTTAGGCCGCGATTTAATAAGCCAACTATACAGCGACAGCCCCGAAGTACTGGCACTGGCTTCATCAATCATGATTTTAGCCTGTATATATCAACTACCTGATGCACTACAAGTTGCTGCAAATGGCATATTACGTGGATTAAAATACACCGCACCTATTTCATACATTACATTTGTATCGTATTGGTTAGTTGGCTTTGCACTAGGCTATGTATTAGCCAGAACCGACTTAATCGTCCCAGCAATGGGCCCACATGGTTTTTGGTTGGGCATTATTGTTGGCTTAACACTCGCTGCTGTATTGTTAATGTACACAGTACATAGACGTTTTAAATATGAACCGTCTTTGCAAGCTTAAACGGCTATTAGTAAAGCCACTGCCAATAACGTGTTTATTGGTAGTGTGCTTTATTGCATTAACCGCTTGTAGCGATAAGCCTAGCAATGCAAACCATACTTATATCCAGCGGCTAGCAAACTCGCTTGATTTACAGCCAGTAACACTAAAACCGCTAGTGCCACTAAGCTTAATACCATTAACTGTATTAAGTGATAGCAACATCACCTTGGGCATTATTCAACTTGCCAGTTTAAGCCACTGCAAACTTAACGTCCTTATTAGCGAGCATAATAACCAGCTCGGTAAAACCGCCACAGCGGCAGGCATATTAATCTATCAAATAAAATTTATACAAAGTGCGCAGCAGTGCTTAACTTCGCTTGAAAAAGACTCTTCTATTTATAAAAAGATTTTGGCGGCAACCGAACACAAACAAAATAACTTAATGCACTACTTTAATAACATGCTCTATAAAGAGTCCGAGCTTAATCGCATTTGGCAACTGAGCTCGCGAGAGCTTTCAATAACCCCAGCAGGCTTTAGCGACACAGTAAATGCCGTAACAAAGCTGGTAAATATTAAACAACAAATAACCAAGCAGCAGTTTGCACAAATAAACTCCGAGCATTTATTTGCCGCACTAGAGCAGCTTAATAAATACCAGTTTAACCAGCAGCTAATTCAATCAGCAAGAATGCAAATAGCCCTAAATAACAGTGCTACCCAATTTATAAACACCATAAATATTAGCCAGCTATGCCAAGCAGGTAAAAATAATAACCAAGCGCAAATTGTAAATAATATCTTTAAAAAATATTACTTAGGACAAGTCCAACCTTACCAAGCACAGCTCGCCGGCTACTTAGAAACCCTGCAACCGCTATATCAACAACTTTGGTATAAAACAGCAATCACCAGCAAACCAATTAATAATTTACTCCAGCCCAATGCAAACAGTAACTTATTGAACCAACTAAAATACTCAGCTAAAAACCATGTACTTTGGTGGCAAAAATTTTATAAAACGTGTGAAATCAGCCCAATATGAATAAAAAAACGGCAAATAAACGCAAAAACTATAAAGCTGCTTGATCCAACTCCCATCACGCTATATATTAGCGCCCGTGCTACCTAGTTAGCACTTAGCTTAAATTAAAGTAATACGACTGTAGCTCAGTTGGTTAGAGCACTACCTTGACATGGTAGGGGTCGGTGGTTCGAATCCACTCAGTCGTACCAACATTTAAGAAAAAGTATAATTGAAGGAAAGAGCACTACCTACTCTTGATCATCCGGTCCAAGAGTCAGTGGTTCGAATCCACTCAGTCGTACCAAATTTATTCTAATATCACAGAATAAATTTATTTAAGAATTCAAAAATTGTACGACTGTAGCTCAGTTGGTTAGAGCACTACCTTGACATGGTAGGGGTCGGTGGTTCGAATCCACTCAGTCGTACC